>JAFUQM010000050.1 GCA_017472325.1 Lachnospiraceae bacterium | reverse complement strand
TTTGATGAGACCGTTGTTCAGTGCTGTGATAGATTCCATATCAAGGTGGTTTGTAGGTTCGTCTAAGAGCAGTACGTTTGCTGCAGATATCATCATTTTGGATAATAGACATCTAACTTTTTCGCCACCGGATAATACACGTACTTTTTTGACACCGTCTTCGCCAGGGAATAACATTCTTCCAAGGAAACCACGTACATAGGTTACATCTTTGACAGGCGAATAGCCTGTTAACCAGTCTGTGATTGTTAAGTCATTATCAAATTCAGCGGTGCTGTCCTTTGGAAAATATGCCTGAGATGTGGTAACGCCCCATTTGTATGTTCCTTCGTCGGGCTCCATTTCGCCCATTAAAATCTTGAATAAGGTTGTTTTGGCAAGCTCATTACTGCCGACAAAAGCAACCTTATCATCATGTCCTAAAATAAAGGAAATGTTATCAAGTACTTTTACACCATCAATTGTCTTGGAAATACCTTCCACAGTAAGAACTTCGTTACCAATTTCACGTTCTGGACGGAAGTCGATATATGGATATTTACGGCTGGATGGTTTGATTTCATCCAGTTCAATTTTTTCAAGTGCTTTCTTTCGGGAAGTTGCCTGCTTAGATTTGGAAGCATTTGCGGAGAAACGGGAAATAAATTCCTGTAATTCTTTGATTTTTTCTTCCTTTTTCTTGTTGGCTTCCTTCATTTGTTTGATTAATAACTGACTGGATTCATACCAGAAGTCGTAGTTACCGGCATAAAGCTGGATTTTGCCATAATCGATATCTGCGGTATGTGTACATACTTTATTTAAGAAGTAACGGTCATGGGATACGACAATTACAGTATTTTCAAAATTAATTAAGAATTCTTCTAACCATGCAATGGCATCTAAGTCAAGGTGGTTGGTAGGTTCGTCAAGAAGCAGGATGTCTGGGTTACCAAACAGTGCTTTTGCCAAAAGAACTTTGACTTTTTCATTACCATTTAAGTCTTTCATAATAGCATAGTGGTATTCTGTATCAATACCAAGACCATTTAAGAGCATTGCGGCATTGGATTCTGCTTCCCATCCATCTAATTCAGCAAATTCACCTTCTAACTCGCTGGCACGAATACCGTCTTCGTCAGTGAAATCTTCTTTTGCATAAATGGCATCTTTTTCTTTCATAATCTGATATAGTCTCTCATTACCCATGATAACCACATCCATAACAGGATATTCGTCATATTTAAAATGGTCCTGTTCCAGGAAAGAGAGTCTTTGGCCTGGTGTAATTGCAATATCACCTTTTGTTGTTTCAAGCTGTCCAGAAAGAATTTTTAAAAATGTAGACTTACCAGCACCATTTGCCCCGATAAGACCATAGCAGTTTCCTTCTGTAAATTTAATGTTAACGTCTTCAAATAACGCTTTTTTACCAATTCTTAAAGTTACATTGTTTGCACTAATCATACTAAACTCCCTATTTTATTGAAATAATCGTTTTGGTCACTCCTTCTATTGTACCGAAAATCATATAAAATGCAAGTAAAATATCACTGTCATGATGCTAGGGGCAAAACATAGAAAATGCTATGTTTTGCCCCTAGCATCATGACAGTGAGTAAAATATAGGGTTTTGCCTGCTGAAGCAAATTGCGTAATTTTCATCTTCAATTATGGGAATTGTTAAAAATGTGTAATGAATACGTAAAAAATACACAAAACAATAAAATTTTTCAAAAAAATTATAGCATATTTGCTACATATCTAGTATAATAATTACGATTGGAGTTTTGGAGGAAGCAACGTGGAACAGAACAAAATATTTCAATTTTCAGTAGAGAATGCGTTAGAAATGGTAATGATGTTTGATTGTTATGGCAGGATTATATATGCCAATCAGTCTGCGGAAAAACATTTGGAATATGAAAATGGTTTGTGGGGCGTATCCATTACGGATATCATCCCAGAAGCAGTTCGCCTGGAAGGGGAGAATCTATACTTTGAATCAGAACCAGATGGCACGTTTTTGAATATACAGGCTTATCGTGAAAACAGGACATGCTTTCCGTTAAGGACAAAGTTGTTCTGTTGCGAGGAACTGCATACATATATATGTACAGGATATGATGTCTCTGAAAAAACACTTCTTGAAAAGCAGGTAACACAGGCGGGACAGGAAGCTGAAGAGGCGTTAAAGGTAAAATCTGAGTTTGTGGCGAATGTGACGCATGAGCTTAGAACTCCGGTAAATGGGATACTAGGAAATACGCGAGAATTGCTCGACATGGAGAATGAGCCTGAAAAATTAAAAATGCTTCAGATGATAGAGCGTGGATGCAAAGATATGCATGCATTGATCAATAATATTCTGGATTTTTCTAAACTTGAGGCAGGCAAATTTGTTCTGGAGCCAAGAGAGTTCAGTTTTCGTAATATGATTGATTATATTAAAGGAAATCATAGTAAGCGGATTATTGAAAAAGGACTTGAGTTTTCGGTCAATGTTTCGGATGAAGTACCAGAGCATATCATCGGAGATGAACTTCGAATTGTTCAGGTATTAAACAACCTGATCTCCAATGCCTACAAATTTACTTCTGTTGGTGGAATTACACTAGAAGTTATTAAAACAGCACAATATGGAAATCGTGTAGAGTTATTCTTTATGGTAATCGATAGTGGGATTGGAATTGCTGTGGCAGACCAGGATAAACTTTTTAAAAGTTTTTCACAGGTTGATGCCTCCATTTCGAGAAAATACGGTGGCACTGGTCTGGGATTGAATATATGTAAGCAATTAGTAGAACTTATGGATGGCAGTATCCATGTAAAGAGTGACAGTGGAAAAGGCGCTATCTTTTCCTTTCATATCTGGGTGAAAGTGCCGGAAAACGGCAAGGGTCTGGCAGATGGAGATGCAGATGAAAAGCGGATGCAGAGTATGGCAACTCGGAGTGAACAGGAATTGCTAAATAAGCTACAGAGTCTGACAGAAAACAATAAGAGTGATAAAATCAGACAGTACGGCGAAGCTGAGAATAAAGAGGAACTAGAGAAGAAGATGTCCAAACTGATTCTTAGTGTAGAGATGGAGAATTGGGAAAAGGCAGAGATGTTTGCTGAAACAGTAAAACAGTTGCTAGAAGAGGCTCCAAGAGAGATTAAAACGGCTGCACTTCGAATGAAGATGGCAGTACAAAAAGGCAATTATGAAAAAACAGTAACAGCGTTTGAACAGTTACGTGATTTGATAAATGAAGAGGCGGAAAAATAGTATGGCAGAAAATAGCGTGAATAAGGATATTCCGCGAATTCTAATCGTAGATGATGTAGAAGCAAATCGGTTTGCATTAAAAGAAATCGTAGCCGATATGGGATGTCTCCCGATTTTAATAGAGAATGGTATGCAGGCACTCAAGATGGTGCAGCATGTAAGACCACAGTTGATGATTCTGGATATTGCTATGCCGGAAATGGATGGTTATGAGATATGTCAGAAGATGAAAGAAAATCCGGAGACAAGGGGAATTCCGATTATATTTATTTCAGCATTTGACAATCCAGAAGATATTGTAAAGGGATTTTCGCTTGGTGGAGAAGATTATATTACCAAGCCATTTATTAAGGAAGTAGTAAAAGCAAGAATCAATATGCATCTGAGGCTGTATGAAGCAAGTAGTAATATTATGCAAATGAATAACCAGCTTCAGGTATTTATTAATGAAAAGGTCAAACAGATAGAGAAAGAGCGAAGAAGTGTTCTGTATGCACTGCTTCGTGTGGCTAGAGAAAATGCATGTTATGATGATGAATTTATGGAAAGAGTACGGTATAATTGCCGTATTTTGGCGGAAGCAATGCAGTTATCAGAAAAGTATGCAGATGTGATTTCAGATAGTTACATAGATATGATAGAACTGACAGCACCGCTTTGTGATCTTGGTAACATGGCGATACATACGAGCATTTTACAAAAGCAAGGTTTGCTTGATGAAGAGCAAACCGCTATCATGCGGACACACACAGTGATTGGCGCGAGAATCTTAAAGGATATTGGTGCGATAGGAAGTGACAATGGATTTATCCAGATGGCAATAGAGATTGCGAATTATCATCATGAAAATTGGGATGGTAGTGGTTATCCAGCTGGTAAGAAAGAGGATGAGATTCCGCTTTCCGCACAGATTGTAGCAGTTATTAGCTCTTATTGTGCGTTGACAGAGAATCGTACCTATCGTAAAGCGTATATTCAGAAAATTGCACTTGAGATTATGGAGCAGGAATCAGGCAAAAAATTCAATCCTGACATTTTCTGGATTATGAAAAAAATAGTTCGTCAGCTTCATTAGTGCCAAGGCAAAGGGATATAGCAGAATAAAAGAGGCATAGAGTATCATGACAGAGGAAGAATTTTTGCGTATATATCGATTCCTTAAAAATCGGTATGGAATTGACATGGAACGCAAGAAAGAGATTATGCAGGGCAGGCTGGAACATTATATCCGAACAAATGGTTTTCAGACATACAGTGAATATATGAATGCAGTAGAATCAGATTTTACTGGTCATCTGGAACGCGAACTGGTCAATATTCTGACTACGAATCATACCTTCTTTATGAGAGAGTTTGAACATTTTGACTATTTGAGACAGGTAGTGCTTCCAGAACTTCGTATGAAGGAAGTTGATAAGAAGGATTTATGTATCTGGTGTGGTGCAGCATCGACTGGTCAGGAACCATATATGCTTGCTATGCTGCTCAAAGATTATTTTGGATTAGAACATGGAATGTGGGATACGAAAGTACTCGCAACAGATGTTTCGACTGCTGCATTAAAACAGGCAATTGCAGGAGTATATGAAAAAGAACAGATAGATACATTACCTGAGCAGTGGAAACGTCGTTTTTTGCGTTCTATTGATAATGGATCTCGCTATGAAGTAATTGCTGAGATTAAAAATGAAGTTTTGTTCAGGCAATTTAACCTCATGGATATTTTTCCATTTAAGCGAAAAATGCACATTATCTTTTTACGAAATGTGATGATTTATTTCGATAAAAAGACAAAGGAAGAATTAATCCAGAAGGTATATGATGTGATGGAACCAGGAGGATACTTGTTTATTGGAAGAACTGAGACAATAGACAGAACTAGTATTCCGTTTCAACTGATTCAGCCATCGATTTTCCGAAAATAGGAAAGGAAGACATAAATATGCATCAGATAAGGGTATTGGTAGTGGAGGATTCCCTGGTTTTTCGGGAACTTCTGGTGCAAAATTTGAATAAAGATCCTGCCATTACAGTAGTAGCAACGGCAAGGGATCCATTTGAAGCCAGAGATGCTATTTTAAAATATAAACCAGATGTTATGACGCTGGATGTGGAACTTCCGCGGATGAGTGGGATAGAATTTTTGAGAAAACTGATGCCGCAGTATCCGCTTCCAGTTGTTGTTATCAGTTCCCTAAGTGAAAAGGTATTTGACGCTTTGAATGCAGGTGCGGTTGATTTTGTGGCAAAACCTTCCGGTGCCAGCAGGGAACAACTAGAAGCGTTCATACGGAATGAACTTCAGGTGAAGATAAAAGTGGCATCCATTGCAAAAGTGGGTAGCTGGAAGAAAACGCCACCGCAGGCACTGAGCCAGTCTACCGTCATAAATGATAAGAATCTGATTGTTGCTATCGGAGCTTCTACAGGAGGAACGGAAGCAATCACATCAGTAATCAAAGAAGTCGGCCCAGATATTCCGGGAATTGTTGTCGTGCAGCATATGCCGCCTGGTTTTACGGAGATGTATGCAAAGAGATTAAACGAACAATGCCGAATTCGGGTCAAGGAAGCCAAAACAGGTGATATGGTATTGCCGGGGCAGGCATTAATTGCACCAGGCGGTGATTCACATATGCAATTAGTTAAAATGAATGGTGCCTATCAGGTCGCAATTAGACCAGGATCAAAAGTAAATGGACATTGTCCATCAGTGGATGTTCTATTTCAGTCAGTAGCAAATGTAGCTGGAAGCAAAGCAGTTGGTATTATTCTTACTGGTATGGGAGGCGATGGTGCAAAAGGTCTCCTTGCGATGCGGAAAGCTGGTGCAAGAACGATTGGGCAGGA
Organism: Lachnospiraceae bacterium; assembly: GCA_017472325.1. Lineage (GTDB taxonomy): Bacteria > Bacillota > Clostridia > Lachnospirales > Lachnospiraceae > RGIG4733. The sequence goes on along the minus strand of JAFUQM010000050.1, from coordinate 13,701 downwards.
CGAGTCCACCTGCGTTGTGTATGGTATGCCAAAGGTAGCATATGATATGGGCGCAGTTGAATATCAAGAAAAATTGCCAGATATTGCAAAAAGGACATATTCAATTCTTAGCAATATGTAGTGGGCGGAAAGGATAAAAATATGAGAATATTATTAGCAGAAGATGATTTTTTAACAAGAAAGTTTATGTCAGGCTTTCTGTCAAAGTATGGTGACTGTGATATCACTGTAGACGGAATGGAAGCTGTCGATGCATTTATGATGGCATTGGAAGAGGGTGAGCCATATGATTTGGTTTGTCTTGACATTATGATGCCAGTTATGGATGGCTATCAGGCATTGATGGGAATTCGTAACTTAGAGAAGGAACGTGACATTCCAGAAGAAAAAGCAGCAAAGATTATTATGACAACAGCATTAAATGAAGAGAAAAATGTTAAAATGGCATTTGATTTAGGATGTACTGTTTATTCAGGAAAACCAATTGACCAGGATAAATTTGAACAGATTCTCAAGAAATTTGGACTGGCATAGAAAGGAGTGCTAAATGGCAGGAGGTTTTGATACACAGGATATGCTAGACATATACCTGTTTGAGAATGGACAACTGCTTGAACGCCTTCAGGAGATTGTATTGGAAGAAAAAGATGAGGAGTGCTTCGGTGAAGAGAGTATTAATGAAATATTCCGTGCGATGCATACAATCAAAGGTTCTTCCGCTGTGATGATGTATGATGAAGTTACAAAAATAGCACATAAGCTCGAGGACGTATTCTATTATTTGAGAGAGTCCCAGCCAGAGCATGTACCACATATGGAACTCGTAGAACACGTTTTACAGGTAGTGGACTTTATTACAAGTGAGATGATAAAGCTCCAAAATGGTGGCAATGCAGACGGTGATGCCAGTGACTATGTAGCAGCGCTAGACAAGTTCCTGACGGATATTAAGAGCGGTAAAGGCGAAAAAGGGAAAAAAATTGCAGAAAATGTGCATGAGGAGCCAAAACATTATTATATTGCACCAGTGGCAACAAGTGCGAGCCGGTTTTATAAGATTTACCTGACATATCAACCGGATCTTCAACTTGCGAATGTACATGCGTATAAGACAGTATACGCATTAAAGGAAATTGCAGAGGATTTATTGCATTATCCGGAAGATATTATTTCAGATGAAAGTGCCGCAGACGAGATTCTGGAAAATGGTTTTAAGATTTTATTGCAGGCACAGGTAAGTGAAGAAGAACTTCATGAAATTATCCAAGAAGGCTATGACATTGAAAAAGTAGAAATTCACGAATGTGCAGCCAATGAATTCTTGCAGGGATTTGATAGCTTTGGTACGGAAATTCGTATTGATTTAGAATCCAGTATAGAAGAAATTGAAGCAAATGCGATTGCGCCAGGCGATTATGTAATTAAGCCAAAGAGCGAAGCAGACGAAAAAGCAAAACCTAAAATTGCACCTGGTGATTTCGTTGTGGAATCTAAGGAACCAGGTAAAGCTAAGAAATTAGCTAAGGACAAACCAAAGAAACAGGAAAAGACAGCCTACATCAGTGTGGATGTTGCAAAGATGGATATGTTAATGGATTTAATCGGGGAGTTGGTTATCTCTGAGTCTGTTGTATTACAGAATCCAGATTTGAAAGTTCCAGGATTAAAACTGGATAATTTCCACAAAGCTGCAGGTCAGATGACAAAGATATCTACAGATCTTCAGAATGTAATTATGAGTATGCGTATGATGCCTTTGACCAATACATTCCAGAAGATGAATCGTATTGTATTTGATGTTTCCAGAAAACTGGGTAAGGACGTTGAATTCGAGATGGTTGGAGAGCATACGGAAGTAGATAAGAATATTATTGAACATATCTCGGACCCACTGATGCATCTTGTAAGAAATTCTGTAGACCACGGCATTGAGTCAACGGAAGACCGTCAGGCTGCAGGTAAGACGGAAAAGGGTAAAGTAACTCTGACTGCTAAGACGGAATCTGGTAAAGTATGGATTATTGTACAGGATAATGGAAAAGGTCTGAATCGCGAGAAAATATTGGAAAAAGCAAAGAAGCAAGGTCTGCTTGATCCATATAAACCAGATACTGCTTATACGGATAAAGAAGTATATCAGTTTATTACACTACCTGGATTCTCTACCAATGAACAAGTAACAGAGTATTCTGGACGAGGTGTAGGTATGGACGTTGTTGTATCCAATCTACAGTCTATTGGTGGTAGCCTTGAAATCGAAAGTGTTCCGGGAGAAGGTAGTCAGATGATTATGAAGATACCGTTAACACTTGCGATTATTGATGGTATCGTTATGGAAGTTGGTAATTCCTCCTTTGTTATCGAGACGGGAGCTGTAAAAGAATTCTTCGGTGTGCGTGAAGATATGATTATTACAGATCCGGATGGTTCCGAATTTGTTATGATTCGAGGAGAATGTTACCCAGTTCTTAATGTCGGAGAATGGTATAAACTTCAGAATTATAAGGCAGACAGGACACAGGGAATGCTGGTACTTGTTGAAATTGAGAAGAAGATTATCTGTCTGTTTGTGGACCGTCTGGTGGGAAAACAGGAGATTGTAGTAAAACCGATTCCGGATTACATTAAGAAAGTAAAAGGTTTATCTGGATGTACCCAGTTAGGAGATGGTAGTATCGCATTGATTCTGGATCCAGCTGGTTTGATTGAATAAAATGAATAGAAAGGAATAAGGTGCATATGAGCGATTACGATACACAGCAGGACAAATATGTAACCTTCAAATCGGGACAAGAATATTATGGACTGAAGATTCAGTACGTAAATGAGATTATTGTATTTCAGGAGATTACGGAGATACCCGAAAGTGAAGATTATATCAAGGGCCTGATTAACCTTAGAGGTAAAATCATTCCTGTAATCGATGTTAGAATTCGATTTAAGAAAGAGCCGATTGAATATAATGATAGAACCTGTATCGTTGTTATCAATGTAAAAGATACAGTAGTAGGTTTGATTGTAGAGAAAATTGCAGAGGTAGTGGAGATTAAAGAAGAAAACATTCTTCCGTCCCCATCTCTTGGTAATGAAGACAAAGCACAGAATCGATATGTATATGGTATCGGTAAAGTAGGAGACAGTGTTAAATTATTGCTGGATCCTGAAAAGTTATTAAAAGACGAAGACTTAAACTTAGCAGAACAGGCTAATGAAGAGGCTTTAATAGAAGGAGAGTAATTACTATGAAAAATATGAAAATGCATACCAAATTGACGATAGGATTTGCTATTATAGGTTTATTATTATTAGTGTTGTTGTACACGGGTTATAGCACAGCTGCTACCATTATTACATTAGATGTAGAGAAACAGGCAGGTTATCTGAGCAATTTTGCAACCTTCACATCTTTTATGTTTATAGGTGTGTCAGTGATTGCGGGTGGTATCGCTTATTCTATGACTAGAATGCTTCGCATGACAGTAAAAGATCTGAATAAAGTAGCAGATGAATTAGCTGCTGGTAAAGTAGATATTACAATTGAAAAGAAGAACAATGATGAGTTTGGCGCATTAATGGATGATTTCCAGAAAGTTGTTGATAATGTACATTATCAAGCAAAGATTGCACAGGAAGTAGCAGATGGTAATATGACGATAGAGGTACAACCAAAATCTGAAGATGACCTTATGGGTATTGCCTTGAGAAAAATGGTAAAACAGAACCAGTATACACTGAACAATATCAAAGAAGCTGCATATCAGGTTACAACAAGTTCTTCTCAGGTTGCAAGTGCAAGTGAAGCGCTGGCACAGGGTTCTACAGAACAGGCAAGTGCAATTGAACAGATTACAGCATCTATTGATGATGTGGCTGATAGAACAAAACAGAATGCTTCCCAGGCGAATGCAGCAGCGGATTTGATGGCAAAAGCAATTGAAGAAGTGAAAAAAGGAAATATGGAAATGCAGGATATGGTAGTGGCAATGCAGGAGATTAACAAGGCATCTGAAGGCATCTCCAAGATTATCAAAGTAATTGATGATATTGCATTCCAGACAAATATTCTGGCATTGAATGCAGCAGTAGAAGCAGCAAGAGCTGGTGAAGCAGGAAAAGGCTTTGCCGTAGTAGCAGAAGAAGTTAGAAATCTGGCAGCTAAGAGTGCTTCTGCAGCAGCTGAAACAGCAGAGATGATTGAAGATTCTATCCAGAAGGTAGAGGCTGGTTCTAAGATTGCCAATGAAACAGCACAGGCACTGGAAGAGATTACAGCAGTTGTAAAACAGAGTGAAACAATTATTACTGAGATTGCTGAAGCATCTAATTATCAGGCAACAGCAATTGCACAGATTGATCAGGCAATCGAACAGGTATCCCAGGTAGTACAGACCAATTCTGCAACAAGCGAAGAGTGTGCGGCAGCAAGCCAGGAATTATCTAACCAGGCAGGTCGTGTACGTGAGATGCTTTCTGTATACAAACTGAATGGACATTCTCAGATGTCTATGGATATGGGAATGGATATGGAACGTCGATATGATAGTCAGGTAGACAGAAATGAACAGATTATTTCATTAAGAGATGGTTTTGGTAAATATTAATTAGAAGTACATAAAGTAGCATATTAGCGTCTGCTGTGTTGTCCGGTTAAGCATAGGAAGGATAGCGTTTGCAGGCGCTAATATACTTTTATCAAGAAAATAGCAATCTGGCGGGGAGGTAAACGTGGATAGAATAACATATATAGGAAATCAAAGGAAGATAGAAGCATTTCTCTTGATTATTTATAGTATCTATAATTTTACTGTGATGCTAACAGTAAAAGCGGACGAATGGGGAAATTTCATTCCGGCAACGTTACAGATTGGATTATTGATTAGCTGGTGTATTTATTTTGGTAAATGGCGAACTTATGAGTTTCGTGCAAAAGTAATTACGATTATGATGCAGATATGTGTGATAATATATGCAGTAAATGTAGAAGAAGTAGCATATGCGCTTCCGGTACTTATCATAAGTATTGTTTTGCTTGGTTTATATGGAATTCCAGAGCTTATTTACATACCTGCGGTTTCTGCATTTATTATTTTCTTTTATCATATTGTATTTGTTGATACTATTTCAACAAATATATTAAACAATGTAACACATATGTTGAGCCAGATGATAAATTTGCTGCTAGTTGAGTATATTGTATATGTATGGACGAAGAGAAATAGTGAAGGCAGCAAAAAACTTCTAGAAACAATTGAAGAATTAAAGAGCGTAGAGAGTAATAAGGATGACTTTCTGACTAATGTAAATCATGAAATTAGAACGCCGCTAAATACGATTTGTGGTATTAGTGAACTTTTGATGCAGGAAGAGTTACCAGAAAAGGTAAGAAGCAATGTACAGGACATTCAGATGGCAGGTCGCAATTTGACAACAATCGTAAGTGATATTCTTGATTTTTCAGAATTACAGTCAGGTGAAATTGAACTAGAAGAGGAAACGTACAATATTACATCTACCATCAATGATATTATTAATATGGCAGTGGCACGTAAGAGCGATAAGAAGATTGAACTGATCGTAGATTGCGATGCCAATATTCCAAGTGTGTTGCTAGGTGATGAGAAGAAATTACGAAGAATTGTAATGAATCTTGTAGATAATGCGATTAAATTTACGGAAGAAGGTTGTGTCACAATTGCAATAGGCTGTCGCAGGGAGTCCTATGGCATTAATCTGACAATTACAATTAGAGATACTGGAATTGGTATGGATGAAGTTATGATGGAAAAAATGTTTGCTAGCTTCAGCCAGGCAGATGCCAGCAGAAGACGTCAGGAAGGCGGAATTGGTCTGGGACTGGCCATTTCTCATGCACTTGTGCATGCAATGGGAGGAGCCATTACAGTACGAAGTAAGTTAGGACAAGGTAGCGCAGTAAAAATTGTGGTGCCACAGAAGATAGTGGAAGATACCCCAATTGCTTCGCTTTATGAAAGAGAAAAATTAAATGTGGCAGTGTATATTGATATGGAACAGTTCGGAATGATGGCAATTAGAGACGAATATTCCAACAATATTATGCACATGGTAGAGCAGTTAAAGGGAAGATGCCATGTGTGCCGGAACTTTGCAGAATTGCAAAGAAGAGAGACAAAAGAGAAGTTTTCCCATATTTTTGTTAGTATTGAAGAATATAGACGAGATATGGAATATTTCGATGCACTTTCTAAGCGGACAAAGTTGATTGTCGTACTGGAACAAAAAGAGGAACAGGATATTACTAACCCATATGTAATGAAAGTATATAAGCCGTTCTATATTTTAACAATCGTAGCGGTGCTCAATGGTTTGCATAATGAAGGAATAGGGATAAAACCAATTCGTTCAGAGCGTTTTGTGACAAAAGATGTTCATGTGTTAGTAGTGGATGATAGCCGAATGAATATCAGAGTTGTAGAAGGCATGCTTGCTAATTATAATATTGAGACGACGATTGCACTCAGTGGTAGGGAAGCACTTGAAAAGATTACAACTGGCAATTACGATTTTGTATTTATGGACCATATGATGCCAGAGATGGATGGGGTGGAAACACTGCATAATATCAGACAAAAAGTGGGTACTTATTATCAGAAAGTTCCGATTGTTGCACTGACTGCAAATGCAGTTGCAGGAACAAGAGAGATGTTGTTGGCAGAAGGATTTAATGATTTTTTAGAGAAGCCAATTGAGAGAACATTGTTTGAGCGAGTTTTAAAACGTAATATTGTGTCTGAAAAAATTATACTTGGCAAGAAAATACAAAAATCAGATGCGCAAGAAAGTATCATCAAAGTACAGAAGGAAACAGTAAAAATGGAAACGACAGCATCTAGTATAGAAGAGACCTTGATAACAGCAGGGGTTGATGTACGCCAAGGGATGGCATATTGTGGTGGAAAAGACAGCTATATTGAATTGCTGCGTGGATATTGCGAAGATTATGAAGAATCTGAAATACAGTTAAAGACTTTGTTTGAGCAAAAGGATTGGACGAATTATACAATTCTCGTACATGGAATGAAGAGTGCGATGCGAAGCATCGGCGCAATGTCGGTTTCAAATCTTGCCAAAGACTTAGAGCAGGCAGGCAGAGAAATGCGGATTACCTATATTGAGGAACACCACGCCCAGTTTTTAGAGGCATATAGCAAATTATTTGAGGTATTGCGCAAGGATACAAGAATCTGTCCGCCGGAGATGATGAATAAGAAAACGGAAGTTTGGCAAAAAACAGATGTATCCAATTTGCCGGTTTTGGAAGAAGAGAAATTTGATACTATGATTGCTGATATGGAGATGGCTGCATATACGTTGGAAATGGAGCGCTTTGCAGAACTTTTGTCAGAATTAGAGAAGTATCAGTATAAGGGGACTGCCTTGGTGGATGTGTTAGTACCAGTAAGACGTAAAGTAGAAATGTCAGACTACTTATCAGCGGTAGAGATGATAACGCGGGAGAAAAATGCTTTGACAGATAAGGAGAGATAACGGATGTGGAGAATAATAAAGCAACTCGTAACCGGTAAGGATTGTGAGTTAAGAGAAAGAATGTTCCGTTCGATTGTTCTCGTAGGCGGAGCAGCAACTATTGTGGCAATTACAGAGATTGCAATAGTAATGGAGATTACCAATGCCCTATTGCCGATGCTTCTTCTTCTGCTTTTGGCTATGGCAGCTATATTATATGCGACATTTAAGTATCAGAAATATGATATTGCAGCAACACTGCTCGGATTGCTTATTATTGTTCTGATTATGCCAATCATGTTTTGTATGAGCAGTGCGATAGACAGTGGTGCAGATATTTGGCTGGCACTTGGTATTTTATATATCTTTATTATGTTTTCGGGAAAAAAACTGGCATTTTTCCTTGTTTTATCAGTGATTTCATATGCAGTAACCTATGGAATAGCTTACTTTTATCCAGAATTGGTCTCTGCTATGCCAACCAAAGGTAGTCTATATATAGACTCTTTTTTCTCTGTATTCTCGGTTGGCCTCGTAGGTGGAATCATTTTGAAAGCACATATGCGAGTGTTTGAGGCAGAACATAAATTGAATATTTTGCAGAAAGAGCAGCTTGAGAAGAGTAAAGATGCTCAGAATGCTTTTTTTGCTAATATGAGCCATGAAATCAGATCACCAATTAATACAATTATTGGTTTAAATGAGATGATTTTACGAGAAAATACTTCGGACGAAATCAAGGAGTATGCGTATGATATTCAGATAGCCAGTAAAATGCTTTTAAATCAGGTAAATGATATTCTTGATTTATCCCAGATGGAACTGGATAAAATGCGATTGATTCCAACGCAATATAAGACAGAAAATCTATTTGGTGATTTGGTTGAAATGATTAAAGTACAGACTGAGAAAAAGAAATTGGCACTGTATTTAAATATTGATAAAAATCTGCCGTCTGTTTTATGTGGAGATGAAAAGAGACTAAAGCAGATATTGTTAAATATTCTGGATAATGCAGTAAAATATACCAATGAAGGCTCTGTTACTCTGTCGGCAGAAGGCGATGAAAGACATAATGGTGAGGTTACACTCAAAATAAAAGTGGCTGATACTGGGATAGGAATCAAAAAAGAGGATCTTGGTCATATATATGATTCCTATAACCGCCTGGATGAGAAGAAAAATGCACGGATTATGGGAACGGGACTCGGACTGGCAATTACAAAGCAGCTTGTGGATTTGATGGGCGGCGAGATTATGGTGGATAGTATATACACGAAGGGTACCATATTCACTATTGTTGTAAAACAACAAATTGTGGATGAAGCTCCAATCGGAGAAATTAATCTTGCAGCGCGGATACAGCAGGCAGGGGAAGCTTATCGACAGAGCTTTGAGGCACCTGAAGCAAGAATACTAATTGTAGATGACAATGCGATGAATGCTAAGGTTGCACAAAAACTTCTGGCAGAAACCCAGGTACAAGTAGATGTTGCACGTAGCGGAACAGAATGTCTGGAAATGACAAATAAAAAATATTATCATGTCATTTTAATGGATTCTATGATGCCGGATATGAGTGGTACAGAAACACTAGATGCACTGCGCAAGCAGGTGAATGGTCTGTGTAGGGAAAGTGCTGTGATTGCATTTACGGGCAATACGACATCATCCGCCAGATTATTATATCAGGAGCAAGGGTATGATGGTTTTCTGGATAAGCCAATTGATGGAAAAAGACTGGAGGCAGAAATATTACGGCTTTTGCCTGCTGAAATTGTTGAGTATCGACAAGAAGAAGTGGTTCAAAATGAAGCGGTTAGTCAGATACAGAAAATATCCAGAAAGAAACGTAAGAAGATATGTATTACAACGGATTGCACCTGTGATCTTCCACCAGAATTGCTGGATAAATATGATATTAAGCTAATGTATCTCTATATTAAAACACCACAGGGGCGTTTTGCTGATACGAGAGAAATAGATTCAGATAGTCTGGAGCAATATATTTCGGAAGCAGTAGCAGATAGTGTGACGGTAGGAGAGTTTGAAGAGTTTTTTGCAGAGGCACTTACAGAAGCAGAGAGGGTGATTCATATTTCACTTGCTTCCCGTGCTGGTAGAAGTCATGGTACGGCGGTGGCAGCAGCCAGAGGATTTGACCATGTTTACGTATTGGATTCAGAGCAGATTTCGTGTGGACAGGGAATGGTTGTTTTGCATGCAGCGAAGTTGGCGAGTGAAGGAAAGACAGTTCGTGAGATTTGTGAATCTGTGGATAAAATAAAGAAAAATATACATACAAGAATTATAATCCCTAATGCAGACCTTTTCTATAAGAATGGACGTATTAGTGCAGTGACAGCAAAACTTTGCCGTATTTTCCAATTGCATCCATGCATTTCCATGAAACAAAAGAAGGCAGTGTTGGTTGGCATGTTTGGCGGAAACTTTGAGTCAGCATGTAAGCAAGGAATTCGCTGGCATTTACGCAAAAAACGTAAAATAGATAAAAAAGCGGTCTTTATCACCCATGTGTGTTGTAGTGTAAAACAGCAGGAGTGGGTTAAAAATGAAATATGGAAAACAGTTCCATTTAAACGTATCATAATACAAAAAGGTTCCTTTACAAATGCCTGCAATGTAGGTATGGGGGCAATTGCCTTTTCTTATTACAAATATTAAGTGATGAACGGACAGGAAGCAGGAAAGGCTCCTGTCCGTATTTTTGTACACCATTTTCTGTATACTGTTAATAGTAAAAAATGACACGTAGCGGAAAAGGAGTTTTGAAATGAAAGGATATTTTGTGACAGATGGTTATATGGGATTTTTAAATGGTAGATATATGTTATTTGCTGGTGAATCAGAATATATGGAAATTGCGAATGATGTTGTGCAGGAAAATGAAGAGTAAAGGAAATATGAATAAATAATTAATTTGTTCATAATTTGTTCAAAAAGTATTTACAAAAAAGTCGTAATGCGGTATACTGCATTTTGTTACAGAATATGGATAAAGAAAATATGTAACAAATGGAGGAGAAAATTATGAAAAAGAAATTAGTAGCAGTATTAACAGCAGTTATGATGACAGCAGCTTTAGCAGCTTGTGGTTCAGCAGAAGAAGCAGCAACAACAGAAGAAGTTGTAGCAGAAGAAGCTACAGAAGAGGCTGGAGAAGAAGTTGCAGAAGAAGCAACAGAGGAAGTTGCAGAAGAAGCAACAGAAGAAGTAGCAGAAGAAGTAGCTGAAGAAGCAACAGAAGAAGTAGCTGAAGAAGCAACAGAAGAAGTAGCTGAAGAAGCAGAAGAAGCAACAGAAGAAGATGAAGAAGTTGCGGAAGAAGAAGCAACAGAAGAAGTAGCTGAAGAAACAGCAACAGAGGAAGTTGCAACAGAGGAAGTTGTAACAGAGGAAGTTGTAGTAGAAGAAGTTGTTGAAGAAGAGATTATTGAAGAAGAAATCATTGAAGAAATTATTGAATAATTACTTCCATCATTTACTTTTTTTCATCAGAAAAGAAAACTTAGTAAAACCGGCAATCATAGTATGTGGTTGCTGGTTTTTTGTGCAATAATGATAGACAAACATTCTAAAAGCAGTTATAATTAGTATATATTTTACGATATCTTTCAAGGAGTAATTTTTTACCCAAATATAAAGGGAAAGGTAAAAAGGCGGAGACAATGAATACAAATAAAATCATTCCATTAGAAAAACGTATGAAAGACAATATTAAAAATTACAGATTGAATCATTTGTTTGTGCTTGATGTACTGGGGAGCAGATTAAAGCATATGGCAGAACTTCTGGATGTTGATATCCTTTTGACGGACAGACACGGGGAGAAGGAAGTTGTCATAGGTGATTTCCTTGGATTTGAGCCAGATGTTGTGAATGAACCGGGAAGAAAGATTAGAGTGTCTGGTCGTACCATTGGACATTTATACATAAAAGCGGATAGAGTACCAGAGGATAGAAAAGTATTTACAGATGAGGTTCTTGATGGAGAAGTAACCCTGCTTTCAACTCTTGCAGAAGAACGCTATATGCGTAGAGAGACGACTTTTTATGTAGAAGAAGTAGAAAGCTATTATAATAAAGATGAGATTAGAATTAGTGATAATGAAGATATTCTGACAGGTACACTGAATAGAACTTATTTTGATGGTAGAATTAAAGTGCTGGAGCGTTCGGAAATTGTTCCGATTGCAGTCATTAATATTAACATCAATGACTGGAAATATGCAAACGACCATTTTGGAGATAATCAGAGTGACAGGCTGATTCAAATTGTAGCTTCTATTGTAATGGAAGAGGCAAAGCCAGATTATATTGTTGGACGCTATGATGGGGACGTGTTCTGTGTTCTTGTGCCAATGCCGGAAGAGGGAGAGGCAGAAGAGTATTGCAAGAGAATACAACAGAAATGCGATGCGTATGAAGATGAATGTCTTTCACCGTCAGTTGCTTGTGGAATTGTATATAAGACGAATTTGGAAGAACGCATCAAAGATAAGATTTCTGATGCGGAATATGAGATGTTTGAGAACAAATTCCAGATTAAGAATGCTCCAGGCTACAAAGAGCGTTTAACACGTGCAGAATAGTTGCCGTGTTTTTGGGATTCATACAATCAATTATAATATAAATGAATGATAAAGAGTATAACCAGAAAAGAAAATAAAGTTCTTTTTCTGGTTATACTCTTATATATTTATAAAATAATTATTAAATCATTGTATAATTATAAAAATAAGAAAATGAAATAAAAAAAGAGGTAATAAGAGAAAAAAGGAGATATTAAATGGTTTAACAACGTAAAGGTGTTTGCATATCAAACTGAGAAAAATTAATATAAGTTTAGCGTTTAGCACTCGACACAAGAGAGTGCTAATAAACAAAAGAAAATATAACAATTTGTATTATATAAGGAGGCAGTTATCATGAAATTAGTACCATTAGGTGACAGAGTTGTATTAAAACAGTTAGTTGCAGAAGAGACAACAAAATCTGGAATTGTTCTTCCAGGACAGAATAAGGAAAAACCACAGCAGGCAGAAGTGATTGCAGTTGGTCCAGGTGGAATGGTAGATGGCAAAGAAATTAAAATGGAAGTCAATGTAGGCGATCAGGTTATCTATTCCAAATACGCAGGAACGGATGTAAAAATCGAAGACGACGAATACATTATTGTAAGACAGAGTGACATTTTAGCTGTAATTCAGTAATGATATTGGAAGTATGACGGTTTTACAAAATGGATATTAAAGTAAATTAGAATATTTAAAAAATAGGAGGCGTCATTTAACATGGCAAAAGAATTAAAATATGGAGCAGAGGCAAGAGCTGCTTTAGAATCAGGTGTTAACCAGTTAGCAAATACAGTAAGAGTTACATTAGGACCAAAAGGAAGAAACGTTGTTCTTGATAAATCCTACGGTGCTCCACTCATCACAAATGATGGTGTTACAATTGCAAAAGAAATTGAATTAGAAGATGCATTCGAGAATATGGGTGCTCAGCTTGTAAAAGAAGTTGCAACAAAAACAAATGATGTTGCAGGTGATGGTACAACTACAGCTACAGTACTTGCACAGGCTATGATTAATGAAGGAATGAAAAATTTGGCAGCAGGTGCAAATCCAATTATTTTAAGAAAAGGTATGAAAAAAGCAACAGATGCAGCAGTAGAAGCGATTGCGGCTATGAGTTCTAAAGTAAATGGTAAAGAACACATTGCAAGAGTTGCTGCAGTTTCTTCAGGAGATGAAGGTGTAGGTGAACTTGTTGCAGATGCAATGGAAAAAGTATCTGGAGACGGTGTTATTACAATTGAAGAATCTAAAACAATGCAGACTGAGTTAGACCTTGTAGAAGGTATGCAGTTTGATAGAGGATACATCTCTGCTTATATGGCAACAGATATGGATAAGATGGAAGCAGTACTTGAAAATCCTTACATTTTAATTACAGATAAAAAGATTTCTAATATTCAGGAAATCCTTCCATTATTAGAGCAGATTGTACAGTCAGGTGCAAAATTATTAATTGTTGCAGAAGATGTAGAAGGTGAAGCTCTTACAACATTAATTGTAAACAAACTTCATGGTACATTTAACGTAGTGGCTGTAAAAGCACCAGGCTACGGTGATAGAAGAAAAGCTATGTTAGAAGATATTGCAATTCTTA
>JAFUQM010000049.1 GCA_017472325.1 Lachnospiraceae bacterium | reverse complement strand
TTCTGATGCAGTAGAGCCGACAATAGTCATGCCGTCTGCCAGTTCATTTAACTGGATGGAGTGGTTGTCTGCGATATTTGCAGCCCCATCCATGATGTTTTGTAGCTGTTGTACAGAGCCACCAAGCTGGTAGGCTTTGTCCGTTGCCATGATGTAGTTGTCTGCAAGGTCACCGGTCATGTTGCCGGCACTCTGCATGGCAGTGGATAGCTTTGCCAGACTGCCAGCCGAATCATAGCCAGCCTGTGACAGGTTTTTGACACTGGATAGGTAATCGGATGCCTGTTTGCCGTATTTGCTGGCGATGTCAAAGGCATCATTGCCTATCTGTTTTAGTTGTGCCTTGGAGAGAGAAGTGTTGATTTTTCGAATTTCTGCAAGACAGGAATCAATTTCTTTTAATTCTGTCAGGGTTTCATCCACTTCTGCGAGTGCGCCTCTAATCTTATTAAAGGCTTTGGATAGTAATTCTAGTCCGTTTATATGAATCAGTCCTTTCTAAATCGTAAAAAATGAGGACAGTACTATACTGCCCTCAAGATAAAATGCAAAATGAACGGATTATAAAATGAATGCAAGATCCATTTCCTTCCTATATTATTTTACTGTTACTTTTACGACGTCTTTCACGTCACCGTAAGTCACTGTGATGAATGTATCACCTGTTGCAACTGCAGTTACAACACCATTTGTATCGATTGTAGCAACATTTGTATCATCAACTGTAAATTCGCAAGTTGCAGGATTGATACCTACGTTGCTGTACATACCACCTTTGATACCAACGATAGAAATCTGTTTTGTATCATTAGCAGCTAACTCCATTACTGCAGGTGTTGCAGCAATATCAGATACAGAAATAGCTGATTCTACAGAAGGAACTTCTGTAATATAAGCGTATACTGGACCTGCTGTACAGGATGCATCCTCTACCGCGAGAGCATCACCGTCTAATTTTGTTGTTGTGCTGCCGCTTGCTTCCAGAGAGATGTCAAATGTACCGGATAACTGGAAGGATGGTACATCAATCTGTACTTCGCCAACTTTACCTGTTAAGTTGTTGTGCTTGTCTGCTGTCAGAATCAGTTCACCTACGAGTGGTGTAGATTCTGCATCAATTGTAATACGTTTTACTGTTGCATTGTAACGGTATGTAGCTCTAACAGATGTGTCACCAGCACCAGCAACGGTAATCTGGTTACCATCTACTTCGGCTGTTGCAGTAGAACCGTCAGCTAATTCAACAAATACTTCTCCTACAGGAGTTTTGCTTAATGTACCAACGCCGCCTGTTAAGCTGACAAGTTCAGCAATAGCGAATACGTCTTTTGCACCTTCAAAGATTTTTGTGCCTGCATTTGCTGCAATGTAAGCAAGATTCCATTCTGCCATTTCGATAGAAGGAGCAAGTTTTCTACCATATTTGTATTTGTAGAGAGTTTTGTTTCCTTTACCACCTGTGATTTCCTGATCTTCCATAGATACGGAAATAGATGTGTTTAAGGAAGTTGTTCCTGTGAATGCGAGCTGACCATTTACCATAAATGCAACGTCAGCTGTTGATACTAAAAAGTCTTTTGATGTTTCTGCCATGTTAAGTTCCTCACTTTCTGAATAAAAATTAGTTAGTTGTTGGGCGCGGGCAGTATTGCCAGCGCTTAGATAGAAGAAGTAAGATTAGCCAGTAATTTTACTTCTTAGTTCACCCTCATCAGCTTTGAGATTTTCATACCTGTCTGTCACTTCTATACTTGTCATGTGATTCCATATCAGGCAACCATAAGAGATGAAAATGGCAAGCCTATTCTTGATAGTCAGGGTTTTCCAAAAAGTGAACGGAGGGAATGCGATATCCGGGGAAAGCGTTTTTCAGAATTGCCTGAAGAACTACAAGATAAGTTTAATGAATACAATTTTGAGATTGTACAATATTTAAATTGTTCTACTGAGGACATTGCATACCATATAGCTAGATATAATGAAGGAAAGCCAATGACGGCATCGCAGAAGGGCATTACAAGGTTAGGAGAAGAATTTGCAACAATGGTGAAGGAAATTTGTAATATGCCATTTTTTAGAGAATTAGGAGGATATAAAGTATCAGAAAGCAATAATGGGACTATGAATCGTGTTGTTGTGGAGTCGGTTATGGCATCTAATTATCTGGATGACTGGAAGAAGAAACAGGAAGCGTTTCGTAACTCTCTAAGAGACAAAGAGGTGGATGGTATTTCTTTTTCTGAACTAGATAGAAAAGCAACAAAAGATAAAAATGTTGTTGTTGGTAAGATTACACATTTAGAGAAGCTGTTAAATGAATTTATAGGTTCATAGTATTTGGCAAATAAAAAATGCTGAAACCTGCACGAACGCGAAGCTTCAACACCTTCATTGGGTTGGGCTATTCAATTGAATAGAACAGCTCGTACGGGAATCGAACCCGTGTTTCCGCCGTGAGAGGGCGGCGTCTTGACCGCTTGACCAACGAGCCATATAATGTAATGTCACAGAATAAATCTTTAGTGCGACAACACCATTGTATTTTATAATAAGATGATAAAAAAAGCAAGTAATTTTTATAAAAAGATTTTACAAAATATGAAAAATTTTGTAACAGAAGCAAATTGCTTGCAATATACTAGGCTTTATATTACCATGACTGATATGTAAAATTGCTTTTTAGCAGATACTGTACAAAATATATTTGAGTGTAAATATATTTGACTGGGATAGAAAGAGGAATAGACTATGCAATATTTGATTTCATTTTTAGAAGGCATTATTACATTTATATCGCCGTGTCTTTTACCAATGCTACCAATTTATATTTCATATTTTGCGGGCGGTGGAGAGAGAACAACCCAAAAGACATTCAAATGTGCGTTGGGCTTTGTACTGGGATTTACGGTCATCTTTGTTGCAATGGGAGCGTTGGCAGGAACGATTGGCAGCTTATTAAAGCAATATCAGAATATTGCGAATATCGTATCTGGTATCATTGTCATTTTCTTTGGACTTAATTTTCTTGGTGTACTAAAGTATAATCTTTTTCGCGGCAGTAGCAGAAGTATCAATACAGATAATATGGGATTTTTACAGGCTGTACTGTTTGGAATTATCTTTTCTGTAGGATGGACTCCTTGTGTTGGGACATTTCTTGGCTCAGCATTAATGCTTGCTTCCATGCAGGGACATATGGTGACAGGGATGCTGATGCTTTTGGCATATTCGGTTGGTCTTGGTGTGCCGTTTGTGTTAAGTGCATTATTAATTGACCACTTAAAAAGTGCATTTGATTTTATGAAACGCAATTATAAAGTGATTAATCTAATCAGTGGTATTTTGCTGATTGTCGTTGGTATTTTTATGACAACGGGTATGCTCGGCAGATTGCTGACATTGCTTAGCTAAAGGAGTATGGATACAAGTATGAATAAGAATAATATTTTATTACTATTAATGGTAGGATTTGTGGTTGTGATAGGTGGTGCATATGCACTATACAATAATCTGACCTCTATGGCACCAGGTGAAAATATGATAGTAACGCAGGAGGCAGCAGAACCTGCTGGCATAAATGAAGAAAATACGGAACAGAGAATAGATGCAACCTTGCCAGAGGTGACAGAGACAACAGAAGAAGCAAAAGTAGAAGATGAAGAAGC
Organism: Lachnospiraceae bacterium; assembly: GCA_017472325.1. Classification (GTDB taxonomy): domain Bacteria; phylum Bacillota; class Clostridia; order Lachnospirales; family Lachnospiraceae; genus RGIG4733. The sequence goes on along the minus strand of JAFUQM010000049.1, from coordinate 32,584 downwards.
ATATTCCAGTAAAGCGCCTGATTTTACTGTAATAGATGATGAAGGGAATGAAATCAGACTTTCTGATTTCATTGGCAAGCCAGTTATTGTGAATTTCTGGGCAAGCTGGTGTGGACCATGCAAAAGTGAGATGGCAGATTTTGATGCAGCTTATGCTGCGTATGGAGAAGAAATTCAGTTTATGATGGTGAATATGACGGATGGCTATCGTGAGACACAGGAGATTGCGCAGGCATATGTGGATGAACAAGGATATGCTTTTCCGGTTTATTTTGATACAACCTCGGAGGCGGCAATTGCATACAGTGTGATATCAATTCCTGCAACGTATCTGATTGATGCAGAAGGTAACAGTGTAGCAAATGCAAGAGGTGCATTGGATGCAGCGACACTGCAGACAGGAATTGATATGATATTGCCAGAGAATGATACAGTGGATGCAGCATATAAATAGGAAAAAGGTATGATGATAAAATAAGTAAAATTTTTGCATTTTCTCTTGTATAAAAAAATGTAATTCGTTAGAATGGCTATTAAGGTATACAAGAGTTCATAGAAAAGAGGGTGATATTGTATGGTAAAGATTATTTCAGATAGTACTTGTGATTTGTCCAAGGAATTAGTGGAACAATATGGAGTAGAGATTCTTCCACTGCACATAGTACTTGGAGAAAAAGAATATGAAGATGGAAAGAGTATCACACCAGATGAGATATATAAATGGTCTGATGATAATAAAACAACGCCAAAGACTTCGGCACCATCGATTGATACAACGATTGCATTGTATCGCAAATATATAGAAGCAGGACAGGATATTATTTGCTTTTCTATTTCCAGTGATATGTCAACAACGATTAATGTGATGCGTATGGCAGCAGAGGAAGTAGAGACCAACCATCATGTTTATGTAGTAGATTCTGCCAATCTGTCTACGGGTGTTGGATTGCTTGTGATTGAAGCAGCAATTATGGCGAAGGAAGGTAAGAGTGCAGAAGAGATTATAGCGAGAATAGAAGAATTAAGGCCTATGGTTAGAGCAAGCTTTGTTGTGGATACACTGGAATATCTCCATAGAGGCGGCAGATGCAGTGGTCTTGCGGCTATGGCTGGTGGAGCATTGAGATTACATCCGAGAATTGTTGTTGAAAATGGCAAGATGAAACCAGAGAAAAAATATCGTGGTAAAATAGAAAAAGTAGTTCTGGATTATACAAAAGATATGGAAGCAGGACTGCGAAAAGCGAAAAAAGACCGTGTGTTTATTACACATTCTGGCTGTGATGATGAGACAATTGCGACAGTAAAAGCATATCTGGAAGAATTACAGGTATTTGATGAAATATTGATAACGAGAGCGGGTGGTGTGATTTCCTGCCATTGTGGACCAGGAACACTTGGTGTTCTTTATATAGCGGATGCTACTGTTTGAGAATAAAAAAATAGCAACATATATGAACCGACCCCCAAAAGTTAGATTTTAGGTCTAACTTTTGGGGGTCGGTTCATATATGTTGCTATTTTAATTTTACATTTTATACATGGAAGAATTCCATATTATTTTCTAATTCGATAGAAAGTGCAAGCAGATTTTCGGCTGACTCTGCCAAAATACTAAGTGTTGCATTGAGTTCTTCCATAGAAGCAGTTGTTTCTTCTGTGCTTGCAGCATTTTCCTGAGAAATTGCTGACAGATTCTGGATGATATCAACAATTCTAGCTCTTGCTGTATTACATGCTTTTGTCTGTTTGTCGATAATTTCAGTTTCATTTCTTGTAGAAGAAACGCCATCCGTTACGAGGTTAAATTTCTCTTTGGTCTGTTCTAATTTTTCGCGCTGTTCGCTTACAATGACATTAACTTCATCCATAACAGCAACGGTTTGTTCTGAATCCTTTAAAAGGGTATCAATAATTTTCTCAATTTCCTGTGCAGAATTGTTGGATTCTTCGGCCAACTTCTGAATCTGGGATGCAACTACGGCAAAACCACGACCATGTTCGCCAGCTCTTGCAGCTTCAATACTTGCATTGAGAGATAACAGATTTGTTTCTGTTGCGATAGAGGTAATCATCTCGATTGCCTGACGGATTTCTTGTACAGAATCATTGGTTGTATGTACCTGTTCACTGATTTTCTGGATAGCTTCCGTTGTTCTATCATTGGAAATACCCAATTCTTTAATGATGACTGTAGATTCATCACTTGCGTTTTTCATGTTCAGTGAAGCTGTGTTAAGAGTATCCACACTAGTTACGATTTCTGTAATAATATCACCAATCTGTCCTACATTGACAGATGCAGTTTCTGTTTCTTCTGCTTGTGTCATAGCGCCGCGGCTAATATCTTCCACAGCTCTGCTGACTTCATTGGTTGTATTGCTTGTCTGGGAAGCCATTTCTTTTAACGAAGTACCAGAGTTAAAGAGAACTTTAGAAGAATTCTTGGCATTGCCAATGGCTTCTACTAGTTTGGCTACGAGTGATTCCATTTCACGAGCCATGTTACCTAATTCATCACTACGTTTCTTGTATTTATCATCAACAGAAACTTTCAGATTACCTTTTCCTATTTCACTAATTACTGCTTCAATATGAGATAGCGCTTTGCCAAGACTCATAGAGAAGATTAGTCCGACAATAACAATTCCGATTAAAACGATAATTGAGATAGTCAGAATCGTCATTACTTTTGCAGTAATAAAGGAATTGATATCTTCGCTAGGAAGTCCTGCGAAAGCTATACCAACTGTAGTACCATTTTGTGTGATTGGTACATAGTAACCGTAGTAAGGATTACCGTTAATCACAACAGCAGTATCAGAATATTCCTGTCCTTCGTTTAAAACAGTCTGAATTACTTTGTCAGAAGCCTTTGTTCCAACAAGACGTTCTCCAGTTTCACGGTCTGTAAGTGATGTGGTGACACGGGTATCACCATAGAAAATTGTGAAATCATATTCTGTTGATTCCTTTAAAGCATCTACAATTGTGTAATTGCCACTTACTGGTAAGCTACCTTTTGTAACGTTACCAGATGCATCCATAGCATATTCGCCAGCATCTGCTGCTGCATAAATATGTTGTAAAGATAATGCAACACCACGCAGACCATGCAATGCTTCTTCCTGCATGCCTGCCTGAATATTTGTGGCAGCCAGATAGGTTTGTGTTACACTCAGAATAATAGCAGGAAGTAATGCAATTAGTAATAATTTTAGTTTGATGGAAAATCCTGCTTTGTTCTTTTGTTTCATAAGTTAGTCCTCCTTAGTCCCCTAGATGATGTGTTTTTACTAATTATACCATAGTTGTCAGAAAAAAACAAAAAATATAACAAATTTGTTATAATAATTTTGGTTTAAAATAACTGAGGTAAATTCTATAGAAATGTTGGTGTTATAATGCTATACTTATGTATAGATTTATGCGTTTTGAGTACATTATCTAATATAAAGAAAAGTCAATATTTTAGTATTGGATGAAATGGGGTAAAGAATATGGAAAATGTGAGAAGAATTATAGCAAGCATGCTGGTAGTTGTTATGTTGTTAACAACGTTAAATATACCTGTTTTTGCGCAGGAATATGAGCCAGAAACAAAGGAAGCGGTGTTAGCCAAAACGCCGAATATTTTACGGACAAAAGATAGAGGAACGGCAAAACAGGTTACCGCGAAGAAAAATGTATTTTCTATAGGTAGCTTATATGAAGATACCGAAACTATGCGAGATGATGGTAATCAAACTGCAACAGGCCCATTGTTAGAGTTATTTGAACTTGATGGTAGTGTGCCACAAGATGATAGCACGGGCCGTCCGAATATATCAACGGTTTCACAGATGCTAGAGCAGTTCCCGTATACGGTAAGTGGAACAACCTGTACGATAACGATAGATAAAGATTTTAATCTTGTTTACAATTTAAGGTTACAGGGTATCACCATTGATGGGGTAACAATAGATGAATATGTGATTGTACCAAAGGGAATTCGTACAATCCATTTTATGGATACGAGAAACGGAGAAATAGTATATACACAGTTTTATGTTACAGAAGGAATTAAGGCATCCTTCGGAACAGCATCTATGGGTACCGATAATCAGCTTATCTTAGATGGTGGCGGTGATATTCAGTATGAGAATGGAAAATTTGTAAATAAGGGAAGACAGTTGAATCAGACTTGTATTTTAAATCGAGGTGTAACAACTATTTATGATGGTATTACAGTGCAGAATTTCTGTAGTAAAGAGAGTGCAATTATTCTTAATGCGGGTACGATGGAGATTAAGCATTGCAAGATGATACATAATTGGCAGAATTGTGATGGCGGAGCGAATACATTTACAGATGGATTGTTTGGAATGCTTGTCAATGCAAATTGGGAAGAAGATACTAAGAAGCAAGCGTCACTCACCATTCATGATATTACAATGTACGACAATCTGTCATCCGCATCCTATATAGGAAACTATCGTGGTATAGTTACGATGCATGACGGAGAAGTGATTGCTGCAAAATCAGATACATACAAAAAATGGTATGATGGAATTGCATTTACTGAAGGAATTGAAAGTTATAGTGGCACCTTTACGATGAAAAATGGAAAGATTACCGGCTTTTGGGAAAATATAGTCGTTATCGGTACGGAAGGAGAGAAAGGAAAGTTCTATTTGCAGGGAGGAGAGCTTGCCGGATATGGATATCCGGAGGAACCACTGTTTACGAGTACCAATACAGGTGTTTCAGTGTCAAATTATTGTGAAGCTGTAGTGAGTGGTGGCAGTATGACACATTTGGCAAACGGAATTGTAGCAAATTTTAATGCGACACTGACTATGACAGGCGGAACGCTAGATATTGATTTGGGTAGCTGTGGGGTGCAAGTGCTTAGAGGTAGTACAGCAACGATATCTGGTGGCTTGATAAAAGGCTTTGTTTATGGCATTTACACTTATTATGAAGATGGAAGTACTGTTGTGTTAAAGGATGGTGCCCGAATAGAGGATTGTGACTATCGTGGAGTACATAATACTTATGGTAATACACTACAAATGGATGGTGGTTTGATAGATTCTTGTGGCGATGAACTTTTTTTTGGCGGTAAAGGGAATTATGATGATATGTATCGTGGCGCAGGAATTATGAATGGTGGAGAATGTACGATCAATGGCGGTACGATTCAAAACTGCTTGGCACAGTACGGTGCGGGTGTGTGTAACCTGCGGTTTGATATAGACAGATTACCATTTTATCCGATTCCGGGAACATTAACGATAAATGGTGGCACCATACAAAACAATACAGCAGAATTAGCTGGTGGTGGTGTTTGTAATCAGGCTGGTATGTTTACTTTTAATGATGGAATCATACGAAACAATAAAGCATACACAGGTGCAGGTGTTAGTAATGGTGGCTTGGTTTATTATCAGACAGATGCTGTCATGGTCATGAACGGTGGTATGATTTGTGATAACGTAGCCACTGGAAGTGCAGGAGGGCTGCAAAATATTACAGTTGCTTATTTGAATGAAGGCAGCATTGAACGTAACAGCGCACCGTTTCATGTAGCAATCAATGATTATTATGGTTCAACAGAGATTGCGGATACATTCATTCTCAAAGATAACGTGAATACAGATACTGAAAGTAGTGCAAATGTGAGCAAACCAATCATAAATACTCACAGAATAGAATTTGATATTGCAGAGTCAGAAGGTGGAGAACTTACTATATGGGAAACTTATGATAATCCTATTCAGTCGATAATACCTTATGAAATAAGTGGAACAAGCTTTCAGAAAATGGAAGGGATTGCAATCGAAAAAGTATCCAATGACCATTTCCTTGTAAAAGTGACCGATACATCGCTCGTACCTGCGGGGAAAGAAGTATGGAAAATCATTTATCCAGAAATTGTGACGGAGAAGAAGCATTATAAACCAAGTTATGATACTGTCTTTTCTGTGATAATGACAAATGAAGGACCAACTGTTAAGTTAAAACAAAGTGGAAATGTCAATGTCTTTTACACAGACGGTGGTGCGGAATTTACCGTGACTACAACGAAAGGTGAGATTGCAGGTATTACCGTAAAAGAGCAGGAAACAGACAATTTTACCTGTACTTATAATGCAGAGACAAACAAGGGAATAATTAAACAAAAAGACAACATGCCACTGAAAAAGGATGGTACCGTGAATGTAGCCAAGTTAGATAAAACCATTCAGTTGTCAGTCAATTTTGTGGAAAAATATCAGCCAGTGACGATGACATTAAAGGTAGCAGTCGTAAGCAAGGCACCAAGTGTGGCACTAACGCCGGCAAGCATTACGATATATCCAGATTGGGGCAATCATTATAGTGATGTTACATTGTACAATAAGACAACGAAGCAGACAGATGATGCATCGGCATACAAGAGTATTGTTTCTAAAACCGCTGGTATTACAATATCGAAAAATGCCGACGGAAGCCTTCGTGTAAAGTATGATGGTAAAAAGACCAAACGCTTAAAAGCAGAAGTACAGCGTGAAAACTGGCGTAAGCCACTATCAGTCACAACGAGTGTGAAGGTTACAAAACCTGCAGTTGTATTATCTGCGAAAACTGTGACACTGAATACAAACCAGATAGGTGAAGCAGCACCGTATACCGTTACAGCTTCCTTAAATGGGAATACAGTATTTAAACTTGTGGAAGCACAGGTAGAAGGCCGTAACAAGTTGGCAAAAACGGCATTAGAACAGGGAACGCTTCAGATAGAGACAGGAGAACAAGGAGAGATTGTAGCAAGTCTTCGCTCGGTAGAAGGTGTGACCATGAAAAATGGCAGCTATACTTTAAAGGTGACGCCACAATTGGAAACTGCGAGTGGTAAGAAAGCTCTAAAGGCAGTGACGTTAACAATCAAAGTAACGAATAAACAGCCGACAGTCAGCTTTACGGGCAAAGCCAGAATAAAACTAAGCAAGTTAGATGACATTTCCTACTCTACCTATAAGACGAAGGTAAAAAATGTAACTGCGAACGTAATAGATGTGAAACTTGCAGGAGAGGAGAAATCAAACTTTATCGTGACTTATCAGGAAGATGGGAAGTTCTACATCACAGCAAAGAATACAACATCATTGAAAAAGGGATTAAAATATAAAATTCCGTTGGAAGTATCACTTGACAATGGAACAAAAGTGGTACAAGAAGTGAAACTTAATGTGGTGAAATAGAAGTTACGTTCTAGATGAGTATAACGAATCATAAAAGATATTACTGTTAAGATGAGACATAAATTTATGAGAGGGAAGGAAACAAAGTATGAATGTAAAAAGAGTTTTGGCTATTCTGCTGTCAATTACTTTGGCAGCAGGAACTCCAATCAACGTGTCTGCAAGTAATGAAATGGTTGTGGTAGAAACGGAAGCAGAAGTGTTGGAGGAAGTCGTAGAGGCAATAGAAACAGAAATCGTAACTGAAGAGCCGCAGATAGATGACTATGTCACAGAAGGAACTGAAAGTGAAGAAACAGCAGTGTCTGCTAATGAGACAGAAATTGTGACAGAAGAAATTCTAACAGAAGAAACCGTATCAGAGAATCAGGCAGAAATGGAAAGTAAAGAAACACCTTTATCTGAAGTAGTGATAGATGATGGCACCGCAGATGAGAACGGATTCGTGATCTCAGATGGTGTGCTGACAGGGTATACAGGAGCAGAAACTGATATTGTAATACCGGATACGGTAGTGCAGATTAATGCGAAAGCATTCCGAGATAATAAAACATTGACATCGGTAACAATTCCGGCAAGTGTTACGAAGATTGGAAATGAAGCTTTTGAAGGTAATACAGCATTGACCAGTGTTGTCTGGAATGAAGGTTTAGAGCAGATAGGAAACAATGCATTTAGTAATTGTGAATCGTTAATCAATATCCGCTTAGAGAATGAAGAAGTAGTAGAGGGACAAGTTACCATTCCATCTACTTTGGTAGAAGCAGGTAATCGTAGTTTCTATAATACAAAACTTCGCGGTATGGTGTTTGAAGAAGGAACGACATGCATTCCAAAGTCGGTAGCTGATTTTTCGCAGATTAGCAGCGTAATCATTCCGGATACGGTAAATACAATTGCTAGTTATGCGTTTAGGGATTCAGAATTGGAACAAGTAGAGATTCCAGCAAGCGTGACATCTATTGGAAGTGGTGCGTTTGCATCTATTGATACATTAGAAAGTGTTGTATGGCATGAAGGATTACAAACACTAGGTAGTTCTGCATTTGATGGTAGTGATGCATTAAAGAGTATTAGTGTGGGAGAGGAAACACCGATAGAAGGCCAAGTGAAAATACCGGCAAGTCTTATTTCATTAGGTCGTGAGGGTTTTGATTGTAAATTATTAAAGAAAATGGTGTTTACGGAAGGAATTACGACAATTCCAAGTTATGTTGCATATATCAGTTGTATTGAAGAAGTAATTATTCCGGATACAGTAACTTCCATCGGTAATCGTGCTTTTTCAAAATCGGAATTAAAACAGATAGAGATTCCAGCAAGCGTGACAACAATTGGTGAGTATGCTTTTGATTCGATTACAACACTGGAAAGTGTCGTATGGCATGAAGGAATACAGACATTAAAGAGTTATGTATTCAAAGGATGTAACGCATTAAAGAGTATTAGTATTGGAGCGGAAACACCGGTAGAAGGTCAGGTAAAAATACCTGCCAGTCTTACTGCGTTAAATCGAGAGGTTTTTGATTGTGCGTTGCTAAAGAAAATGGTATTTGCAGAAGGTATTACAGTGGTTCCGGAATATGTTGCATATGTAAGTAATATAGAAGAAGTGGTAATTCCGGATACAGTAACAACAATCGCTATCAATGCTTTTTCAGAATCAAAATTGACAACAGTAGTAATTCCAGCAAGTGTTACAAAAATCAATAACAATGCGTTTATGAATATTACAACATTAAAGAGCGTTCTATGGAATGAAGGCTTACAAGAATTGGGAGCTGATGTGTTTCAAGGGTGTACAAGTCTGGAAAATATTAGACTGCCAGAAGAAGAAGCATTGGTTGGCAGATTGACCATTCCTGCTTCTTTAACAAGATGTGGTATGAACGCATTTCTCAATACGAAACTTGTTCAGACTGCATGGGCAGAAGGAACAACGAAGATCTTAGCGTATGAAGTACAGGGAAGAACTAACGTTGTAGAAGTGATAATTCCTGATACAGTTACTTCGATTGAAGCAAGGGCATTTGCCGGATGTAGTGAGTTGGCAGAAATAACGATTCCAAAAGGTGTAACAAATTTAGGAGAGGATACCTTTAAAGGGTGTAGCAGCTTACAAAGGGCTGTGATTCCTAAATTTGTAGCGAAGGTATTTGAAAACAAAAATATATTTTCAGAAGTAGAAAACCTAACGATTTATGGTGTGGAAGGTTCCTATATCGAAAGCTATGCCGCTAGATGGGAGATTCCATTTGAGAGACTGATTTCAACTTGTACATTAGATAAAACAGAAATAAACCTTCCAGTAGAAGAAACAGAAAAAATTACAATCTTGGATTTGTGGCAGGGAGAAGCACCAGTATTTACAAGCAGTGATGAAGCAGTCGCAGTTGTGGATGAAAACGGTGTGATCACTGCAAAAGCACCGGGAGTTGCAACGATTCAGGTCAATATAGACAACTCTTATTTTGCAACAGCAACAGTGCAGGTATATGCACCATTAAAGCAACTAAAACTAAATGTTCCTAAAATAGAATTATGGAAAGAGGAAACACATCAGATGCAGGTGATATTTGTGCCGGAAAATACAACGGATGAAAAGAAAGTCACCTATACATCTTCTAATCCAGAAGTAGCAGTAGTAAGTGAAGATGGATGTGTTACTGCAATTGCAGAAGGTACTGCACAGATTATGGCAACAGCAAAGGCTTCAACATGGACAAAAGAAGCAGGATTTGGCGAAGGTCAGGTACAGTGTGTATGTGAGATTACGGTAGTACCCGGAGAACAGATAAAGAAGCATGAGGTAGCAGTACCTGAGCCGATTTTTGTGCTTGCGAACTTGTATGGCAGCTTAGAAGAAATTGATACAGATTTATTAGATGGTTGGAAATTTGCAGAACCTGATGCTGATATATGCGCAGATGGAGATGGTGTGCATAGCTATCCAATCAGATATGAGAAAGAAGGATATGAAACATTAGAAGCGCAGTTACAAATCACAGCAGCGAGAATGATAGGAATGAAAGCAACAGAAAATGTGCTGACTGCAATTGGACAAAAAGGCAGGGATAAAGTAGCAACACAAATATTCTCTGTTGGTGCAGATGTTTCGGAAAATGCATATCAGATTTCTTATAGTAGTAGTGATGAAACCGTTGCAACAGTAGATAAGAATGGAAATATTACAGGAATTGCAAACGGAGATTGTGAGATTACAACAAGTCTGTCTTTGGTTGATATGAATGGCACTGTAGTAGAACAGGACATATTTACTGCGGTTACAAAGGTGACAGTAACCGATCTCTTTAACATAGGCGCAATTACACTTGCGACAGAAGACGAAGTGTTCAAAGATTTATTGACAAATGACAACATTATGGTAGGCAAGGAACAACTGCTAAATAGTGAGGGAAAAGTAGATAGAACAATGACACTTGCAGTTAGTACAACTTGCTTAAATGGAGAAGCGGGCAGTGCAAAATTAGCATGGACTGTAACAGATACATCTGTAGCTAAGGTAAGTAACATTACGGAAAATTCTGCTGATTTGGCAATTGTCGGTACAGGGACAACTACAATTACAATTGAAGCACAGGACGCAGGAAAATATACAAGAGAGATTGTTTTAATTGTCAAAGATTGTGAACCAAAAGTACAAGCATCTTATACGTTAAATCGTCTTGCTGGAAAGACTGCACTCAATATCACAACTGTATATAATACAACAGTCAAATCTGTAACTTTGGCAGGAGAAGATGCAGGTAAATTTGGAATAGAAGCAGACAATGGTAAGTTTGTATTATGTCTGACAGATACTGGTGCGGGAAACAAAACTTATAAAAAATTAAAATTGCAAATTGTATTAAATGAGATAACAGAAGTTTATGAAAAAGACATTACAGTAAAGGTTACGGCAGAAAAGCCAAAGGTAACGATAAAACAAAATGGTAACATAAATCTTTTTTATACAGACCAAGAAGCTACTTTTACGGTAAGTGGAAAGTATGTGGATGTAGCAGTTATCACATTAAAGGATGAAGCCAATACGTTCTTTACATTAGAATATGATAAGAGAACCGGAAAAGGAAAAATTATACCGAAGGATACGCTTACTGCAGCGGTTGCTAGTAAGATGAAAAAAGCTCAAAAAACACTTCCGTTAGAAATTAGTTTTGAAGGATATCCTGAAGAGACAACAGTGGCAAGCCCACTGGTAGTTAAAACCGTGTATAAGAAACCATCCCTTTCTATAAAGGAAGGTACGACAGTGATCTATAGCTTACAAAGTATGTCTTGTGGTATGACGCCATATAACAAAACTGACAAACAGGAATTAAAAGACTATGACATTACATGGAATTCGTTGAATAGTGAGCAGTTTGAACTTATAAAAGAAAAGGATAGTGATGCTGTTGTATTGCAGGCGAAGCCTGGCGTGGAAGATGGAACGTATAAAATGAATTTCCAGATTTCTAGAAACAATTGGAGAGAGTCTTTAGGAATCAAGCATACGGTGAAGGTAACAAGTATACTACCAGACGTGAAGCTTTCTACTTCAAAGATTACATTAAATCGTAAACTTGCATTATTAGAGAAAGCTGATATTGCGATTACAGTACCGGGTAATGTTGCTTTGTCAGCAGTTGATTTTGAATTAACTGGAGATAATATAAATCAAATAGAATATAAGTGGACAGGCAGTGGAATTCAGATAGGAATGAAAGAGCCTGCACTTGATAAAGGAACGTATCGTTTTATAGGCAAAGCTAAATTTGCAAATGGCACTTATTCAAAAGAAAAAACGATTGCGATTACTGTAAAAGAAGACACACCAAAGGTAAAATTGACACAAAAAGGTAAGTTAGATGCGGCAATCAAAAATTCTGCAATAGAAATCACACCAAAATTTTCCAATGTAAATGGCAAACTTACAAAAGCTACTTTATATGGTAAGTATGCAGAAGCATTTGAAGCAATTGTGACAGAAAAAGGAACGGTATTATTATCCTTAAAGAAAGGTGCTGGAGCAGATAAGCAGGTTGTACCTGGTCAATATTACGATTTGTATATGGAATGTGAACTTGATAATGATGTTGTATTTTCGTACAAAGAAGGTACGGATAATCAGGCTCCTTCTTTTAAAGTACGTCCAATACAAAGTAAGGCAAAGGTAAAGGCAGATGTTAATAAGCTGACAATGTATCAGTCTGTTGTTGCGATGCAGGAAAAATTAGCCTTTACAATGACTGCTCCAAAGGGTGCGAAGATAGGTAAAATAGAGCTTACGAATTACAAAGATGCATTTGTTTATGATGACAAAGCAGAATTACTTATATTATTGGATGGAAGTGAGTTGGCGAGTGGAAAAACATACACGCTGAATTTTAACGTATATCCAGAAAGTAACACGAAAAATCTTACACCAACGATAGTCAAAGTAAATGTAACGATACAAAAATAACAAATAGCATAAAGGAGCCAAGATTCGAAGATGCTATACACGATACCTGATTATTATAAAGAATTTCACTGCATTGCAGATAAATGTGAGGATACTTGTTGTGCAGGATGGCAGATTGTCATAGATAAAAAATCTCTTGCGCAATACAAAAAAGTGCAAGGGGATTTTAAATGGAGGATGCTTCGCTCCGTGAATTGGCTTACAGGAACCTTCTGTCAGGATACGCAGAAAAGATGCGCCTTTTTGAATGGAGAAAATCTGTGCGATTTGTATATCCATCAGGGAGAAAAGAGTCTGTGTAAAACTTGCAGACAGTATCCACGCCATGTGGAAGAATTTGAAGGCGTGCGTGAGATTACGCTTTCGATTTCTTGCCCTGAGGTAGCAAGAATTGTAATGGAACGAAAAAGTCCAGTTGCTTTTTTTCGTTTTGAAAAAGAGGGAGAAGAGGAATATGAGGATTTTGACCCATTTCTCTTCTCGATTCTGGAGGATGCCAGAACAGAAATGATTCAAATTCTGCAAAAGCGTGAAGTATCTATGAGAGAAAGAACACTTCTTGTACTTGGAATGGCACATGATATGCAAGGAAGAATTAATAGGCAGGAAATGTTTGATTGCTTTACAGTAATAGAAAAGTATGGCACTAAAAATGCATTGGCATTTGTGACAGAATACGCAAACAAAATATGTACTACAAAAGAGATACTTCCGCTTGCACAAGCATTATTTGAAAAGCAGTATGAACTGGAATTGCTGCGTGAAGAATGGGCTATGCTATTGCAGGAATCAGAAATACTTTTGTATGCAAAAGGAGAGGCTGCTTATCTAAAAATTGTCGAAGAATTTGAGGAATGGGCGGCGGTACATACCAGCCTTGACATTCATCTGGAACAGCTTTTGGTATATTTTTTATTTACTTATTTTCCAGGTGCCGTTTATGATGGGGAAGTTTATGCCAAAGTGCAGATGACAATCTTTTGTGTCTGGATGATTCGGGAATTATGGATAGCACGATGGCTGAAAAATGGGAAGTTACTTGCAATAGATGAGATGACGGATTTGGTATATTGTTTTTCCAGAGAAGTAGAGCATTCCGATGAGAATTTGAAACGGGTGGAAAAAATGATGGAGAAAAAATGGTTGTTATAAAAAGATAATCTAGGAACATTAATTCATCATTTGCTTGAAGTGAAAAGGCGAACATGGTATGATAGTACTGAAAATAGTTTGATAATCAAATCAAAGGAGGTCATTATGACATACGAAGAAATAGTTGAAAAAGTCAGAGATGTATTTAAAGATGCGGATGTAAGTAAGATTGATGAGCATCTGGCATATCAGTTTAACATTCAGGGAGAAGGCGAAGGTGCTTTTTATGTAGAGGTAAAGGATGGACATCTCTTTATTGAGCCTTTTGAATATTTTGACAGAGATGCAGTATTTATCTGTACAGCAGATGTACTCTTTAAAATGATTTCAGGCAAATTAGATCCAGTGAAAGCATTTACGATTGGCAAATTAAAAGTAGAAGGTGACCTGGGTAAGGCGCTGAAACTAAAAGAATTTATGTAAATATCGGATAAGAGTACGTTTCATAAATTAAGAAAGATGGGGATACCATGAATTTATTAAAGATTGCAGCAGGTGCGGCAGTCATAGGAGCAGTAAGCGAATATGCCATTGCATCCTATTTCTTTAACCGTACTATGATTCGTTCTAATGCCAAAAGAGAGAATACACAGAAAATGGCAGGAACTGATTGGGATAAATATATTCCACATATCCGTGAATGCAAGGAGAAACTGGCAGAACTTCCGCATGAAGATATGTACATAAAGTCAGATGATGGATTGAAGCTTCATGCGACATATTTTCCATATGAAGGTTCTAAGAAAGTGGTTATCTGTTTTCATGGATATACAAGTGAAGGTTTAAATGATTATTCAACATTAGCTATTTTTTACAGGGAGCATGGCTATAACTTGTTGATTGTAGATGAAAGAGCGCATGGACAGAGTGAAGGAAAATATATTGGATTTGGCTGTCTAGACAGATATGATGCGAAATTATGGATTGATGAGATGCTAGAAAAGCTGGGTGAGGATTGTAAGATTTTACTTCATGGCGATTCTATGGGTGGAGCAACGGTATTAATGACAACAGGGTTAGACTTGCCGCCACAGGTAAAGGCAGCAGTTTCTGATTGCGCATTTACATCTGCATGGGAAGTATTTGCTTCCGTTTTGAAAAATATGTATCATTTGCCGCCATTTCCACTGCTTCAGATTGCAAACCAGATGGTAAAGAGAAGAGCGGGATATGAGTTAGATGAATGCAATGCCAGAGATGAGGTTGCAAAGTCAAAGATTCCTACATTGTTTATACATGGGAATGCAGATACCTTTGTTCCATGCTCTATGGTGTATGAATTGCATGATGCTTGTAAGGCAGAGAAAAAACTTGTCATTATAGAAGGCGCAGGACATGTGGAATCCTGCTATCGTGATGCAAAGTTGTATGAAGGGGAGATAGAAAGTTTTATTTTCCCAATTATGGAACGATAATTGATGTTTGTAAATGAAATGAGGGAGAAATTTATGGAGACAACTTTAGAAAAGAAGGTTTATCCGCTGACATCAGCACAGAAGTTACATTATTACAGTATGAAGTATTGTCCTAAGAAGCAGGTATTAAATATCGGCTCAGGACTTACCATTCAGGTAGAACTCGAGTGGGATGTGCTAAAGGATTGTATCAATCAGGCAATCAAACGCTGCGAAGCAATGCGTGTACAGTTTGGCGAGGATGAAAATGGCAATGTATATCAGTATGTGTTAGATGAGCCGACAGCAGAAATTCAACATTTTGATTTTGCACACTGGAAGGAAGAAGATGCTCACAATAAGATGACAGAGTGGACGAGTACACCTTTTGAGATGTATGATTCTCCGATGTATCAGATTGTCATGATTAAGATGCCTGACAATTTTTATGGTATGTATGTGAAGGTGAATCACCTCATTATGGATGCACAGTCCTTAATTGTATTCTTTAAAGATATTATTGAATTATATAGTACAAGAATGTTTGAAGATATTCCGGTACCAAAAGAGATGGCTTCTTATATCAAGCAGCTTGAAAAAGATTTGGCATATGAAGCTGGTAATAGTTCCAGCAAGAAAGACAGAGAATTTTTTGAAAATCTGATTTCCTCATCCGAGCCTATTTTTACAGACATTCATGGAACAGGTAAGTTAGAGGCTGAGCGTGAGAGAACAGGCAATCCAAATCAGAGAGCAGCAATTAATACATCAGATAACGTTGATGCAAATCTTGCGAATTTTGAGTTAGAGGAAGAGCCATCTATGCGGATGTTAAAGTTCTGTGAAGAACACCATGTATCAATGACATGTTTGTTATTAATGGGACTTAGAACATACTTACAAAAAGAAAACGGAGTGGATGATATTTCTGTATCCACAACAATTGCTAGACGTGCAACGCTGATGGAGAAACGTTGTGGTGGTACGAGAATTCATAGTTTCCCATTTAGAACGATTGTATCCAGAGAAGATACTTTCTTAGAAGGCGTGTTCAAAATCAGAGATATGCAAAATCAGTATTTTAGACATGCAAATTACAGTCCATCAGAATATTATGCGTTCCGTAAACAGCATTATAATCTGGAAAATGGACAGACATATGAAGCTATGGCTTTGACATATCAGCCGCTGACAATGAAATACGAAGGCCCTGGATTAGATAAGTTAGGTGATATTCAGTATAATGTACGCCGCTATTCTAATAGTGCGTGTGCACATACATTATATTTGACAGTAAGTCATAGACCGTCTGGTGGACTTGATTTTTGTTTTGAACATCAGACAGGCGTTGTTACATATGAAAAACTGCAGGAGGTATTTTTCTATCTGTGCAGAATTATCTTCTATGGTATCGAAGATTGTAACAGAACTGTTGGAGAAGTGATTGATTGGTCATAAATTTAGTAAAAGGAGATTAAAAGTATGTTAGAAGAATTAAAAGAAGTTATCTGTCAGTATGTAGATGTTGACCCTGAAAAAATTACAGAGGATGCAAGATTTATGGAAGACTTAGGATTTAACTCTTATGATTTTATGAGTCTTGTTGGTGAAGTGGAAGAAAGATATGATATTGAAGTAGAAGAACGTGAAGTAGTACAGATTAAAACAGTAAAAGATGCAATGGATTATATTGCTTCCTTAATGTAATTGTTACTTAACCTGTGTTAAAAATGGAGGAAAGAATGGCTGTTGAAACTTTAAGAGATATTGTAAAGTATAGTGCGCAGACATATGGTGATCAGGCGGCTTATCGCTACAAAGTAAAAAAAGAAATCGAGGATAAATCTTTTCATAATGTAAATAAGGATTCTATGGCAGTTAGCCGTATGTTAGAAGCCTTTGGCATGAAGGGCAAACATATTGCACTGATAGGAACAACGACGTATCAGTGGATTGTCAGTTACTTTGGCGTTACATGCAGTGCGAGCGTTGCAGTACCAATTGATGCACAGCTTCCAGCAGATGCGATTTGTGAACTTTTAGAGCGTGCGGATGTAGAGATGCTTATTTTTGATGAAATCCGTGCAGATGTTGCAAAAGCAGTAAAAGAAGCCTGCTCAAGAGTACAATATATTATTTCTATGCAGGCAGAAGAAGAAAAAGATGGTTTCCTGTCTTGGAAAAAATTAGTAGAAGAGCATCAGGGTGAGTATGAAACAGAAATCGATCCTGACCAGCTTTGTACGATTTTATTTACTTCTGGAACAACTGGAAAGAGTAAAGGTGTTATGTTATCACATCGTAACTTATCTGATAATGCAACCTGCCTTGATATGAAGATTCCAGCAGGAACGGTGTCTATGACATTGCTTCCAATTAACCATGTATATTGTCTGACGATGGATATTATCAAAGGCTTGTATATTGGTGCTACGGTTTGTATCAATGATTCTATTATGCACGTTCAGAAAAACTTGAAGCTTTTCCAGCCAGAGCTTGTTCTGTTAGTACCACTTGTAATTGAGTCTATTTATGCCAAATTAAAAGCTGCAGGCAATCTGCTTCCTAAGAAAGTGATTGCAAAACAGGCATTTGGCGGTAATCTGAAGACAATTTGTAGTGGTGGTGCTTATTTGGACCCAGATTACGTAGAAAAATTTGCTGAATATGGCATTACTATTTTACAGGGGTATGGTATGACAGAATGTTCTCCTGTTATTAGCAATAACCTGGAATGGGAGAATAAAGTAGGTTCTGTAGGTAAGCTGCTTCCAAACTGTGAAGCCAAAATTGTAGACGAAGAAATCTGGGTAAAAGGCAGCAGTGTTATGATGGGATATTATAAGATGCCAGAAGAAACTGCAGAAACTTTAGAAGATGGTTGGTTAAAAACAGGAGATTTGGGATATATTGATGAAGACAACTTTGTCTATATCACAGGTAGAAAGAAAAATTTGATTATTCTTGCAAACGGTGAGAATGTATCTCCAGAAGAAATTGAAAACCAGATTTGTAAAGCCGATTTGGTAAAAGAAATTGTTGTTCGTGAAAAGGAAAAAGTAATTCAGGCAGAGATTTTCCCTGATTACGAATATGCAAAGAAAAAATTCATTCGTGATATTCCTGCCAAATTACAGGAGATTATTGACGAATATAACAGTGAAGCGCCAGTATACAAGAGAGTACTTGATCTTGTTGTGCGTGAGACTGAATTTGAAAAAAATACATCTAGAAAAATTAAACGCCAGAGTTAAGATGACGCTGGAACGATAAGTAAAGAGGCTGTTGCATCATAAATGTTTACAGCCTCTTGTTGTTGAATAAGACAGCTGCAAAGTATGTTGGTGCTTTGGCAAATAAGGCAGCTTGCGCGAAGCATACTGGCGTTTTATGGATAATTCAACGAGTCCTATGTTGGTATTTGGTGAGAGTAGAGAAAAAGAAGGCGGTTAAAGTTTATGAATTTAAAAGTAATACTATTTGATTTGGATGGCACGCTGCTTCCGATGGATCAGGATATATTTGTAAAAAAATATTTTGGACTGCTTGTAGCAAAGTTGTCCAATTATGGATATCATCCGCCAGAATTAACGGAAGCAATATGGAAAGGTACAGGTGCCATGATAAAGAATCATGGTGCAAAGAGAAATGAAGAGGTTTTCTGGGATGTATTTGCCAGCATTTATGGAGATAAGGCAAAAGAAGATATGCCGTTATTTGATGAGTTTTATCAGAATGAGTTTGATGCAGTACAGGAAGTGTGTGGATATAACCCACAAGCAGCAGAAACTGTTGCAAAATTAAAAGAGAAGGGCTATCGAATTGTACTTGCAACGAATCCTATTTTTCCGCCAATTGCGACTCAAAAGCGTATGAAATGGGCAGGTTTTTCGCCAGAGGATTTTGAGTTATATACTACGTATGAAAATTCAAGATATTCTAAGCCGAATATAGAATATTATAAGGAAATTGTAAAACAGCTTGGAGTAAAACCAGAAGAATGTTTGATGGTTGGCAATGATGTGGGCGATGATATGGTAGTTCAGGAAATCGGTATGAAAGCATTTTTATTAACGGATTGTCTGATTAATAAAGACAATGTAGATATTTCTATTTATCCAAATGGAAATTTTGAACAATTATTGAAGTTCTGTGATTGATATAGTTGGATGAAAATACTATAATAGATACATGAGATAAAAAGAACGGATGGATGAAAGATAGGGAGTGCGCCTATTTTCAAGGAGAAATTCATGAATAGACGTAAAAGGGTTGCCATACTGGTAGGACAGGCAGAGGAAGAATCACAGGAAAAATTTATTACGGGTTTTCTGACAAAAGCATTTGACTATGAGTATGATGTATGTGTGTTTTCAATGTATCAAAAATGGCAGAAATCAGCTACCAGAGAAATTGGTGAAAGTTCTATTTTTTCTTTGATTGCATATGAGCATTTTGATGCGATTGTACTGATGTTGGAAACGATTCAGGCACCGGCAGTTGCAAGAGGAATAGAAGAGAATATAAAGAGGCATTTTTCTGGACCAGTTTTATGTATAGATGTAGAGAGTCAGTGTTTTTCATATATTGAGATGGATTATGGAGAATCTGTTAAAAAATTAATCTCTCATTTGATTGAGAAGCATGGGTATACGGATATTGCTTATCTAACAGGTTATCAGGGACATAAGCATGCTATGCAGCGTTTGAAGGCTTTCAAGGAATGTATGGCAGAACATGGTCTTGACGTTGCGGATAATCGAATTTTTTATGGTGATTTCTGGTACAACAGTGGTGAACAGATGGTAGAAGAAATTTTGCGGAAGGGCGAGAAAATGCCGCAAGCCATTGCCTGTGCAAATGATTATATGGCAATTGGAGTTGCTAAGACACTAACCAAACATGGTTTGCATGTGCCAGAGGATGTTGCGGTAGTAGGGTATGATTCTGTATTAGCAGGTATGGATAGCCCAAAGCCGATTACATCAGCACCATTGTCTACGAAAAAGTACGGAGAATATGCGGCAGACTGTATCAAAGCATTGATAGAAGAATGTGAACGGCCTGCATTTGAAGATACAGTGGAACTGTTTATTGGCAGCAGTTGTGGATGTCAGTGCGAAAGAACTGTTCCAAGACCTATGTTAAGAGAGCAATGGGATACTTATAAGTCTGAAAGAGAATTTTATTCTCCGGAAAATCACATGAGTGAAGATTTGTTGTCCCAGACTACATTTTATGACTTGATTAGTGTGCTGGATGATTATGTATATCAGATTCGTGATTTTGATAGCTTCCATATTTGTCTGAATGAAGATTGGAATATATTAGAGAAGAAAACACGGACTGACTTTTTTAGCAGGCACATGCTGCATGTATTAAGCTGTGGTCCGAAAGATAGCACGATGGATACCATTAGTTTTGACACCTTTTTTAAAACAAGTGTTATGTTGCCAGAAATACATGAACAACATGATAAACCTAGCGTATACTTTTTTACACCATTATATTTTGAAACGAAAGTATTTGGATATGCGGTATTGTGTTATCAAAATCAAGCAAGAAGTTACAGCTCCATGTATCGTATGTGGCTTCGGAATGTGATGCAGGAATTGGAATGCTTCTGTCGAATTGAAGCAGTCCAGAGAAGTCATCAGATGTTAGAAGCAAGCATGACGCGAGATGTTTTAACGGGACTGTATAATTATAATGGATTCTTGAAGCAAAGAGACCTTCTTATGAGAAAGATTTTACGGTCTGGCTACAAAGTAGGTGTTCTGGCAACGGACATCAAAGAATTGATGAAGATTAATGAGACATACGGGAGAGCAGAAGGTGACCAGGCAATTGTTATGGTAGCACGTACCTTAAAAGAGATTTTTCCAGATGGCATGAGTGTATGCTTTGGCAATGGTGAAATGGTTACAATTTTGTTGTCGTATGGAAATCTGGAAAAGGAATTACAGAAAGGTTATGACAGGGTACTCGCACAAATTGCAGCATATAATCACTCCAATCATTCAGAGTGTATTGTGGAAATATATTATGGCATAGAAGTTGGAATGCCACGAAGCAATGAGGAACTGGAACGCTTGGTTAATGTTGCAGTAAGTAAAAAGAATGGGAACAAAGTCAATGAACGAAAAGCACTGCGTAGTGAAGATTTGACAGAGGAAGAATATAAAGAAGCCCAAACAGTAAAACTATTATTGGATGATAACCGTTTTAATTACCATTTTCAACCAATCGTGGATGCTAAAACTGGTGAGATTTATGGGTATGAGGCATTGATGCGTCCGGATGTTGAGCCGTATATGGCACCGCCCGTTGTATTAAAATATGCAGAATATTATGAGCGATTATATGATGTAGAAAAGGCAACATTTTTCAACATTCTGGATATTGTAAATCGGAATCAGGATATTTTCGATGGTAGTGTGAAAGTATTTATCAATAGTATTCCAGGAAATCTTCTGCATGAAGAGGATGCTGTAAAGTTGGAAGAACTTGCGAAAAATTTAAGAAACACGGTTGTTGTAGAGTTAACAGAGCAATTGGAGTTAACTGATGATGATTTGTTATCATTAAAGAATTATTATGACAAAATTGGATTCCAAACTGCAATTGATGATTATGGAACTGGATATTCTAATGTAACGAATCTGCTTCGTTACATGCCAAATTGTGTTAAGATTGACCGAATGCTACTTAGCAATATTCAGGATAGTCCACAAAAACAGCATTTTGTGAAAGATATTATTATGTTTTCTCATGATAATAATATTAAGGTGCTGGCTGAGGGCGTGGAAACACGGGAAGAATTGCAGATGGTAATTCATCTTGGCGTGGATTTGATTCAGGGGTATTATACTGCAAAACCATCTAAGGATATTGTTTCTGGTATTCCAAAAGTTATTAAAAACGAAATTCAGGAATATAACAGAATTGAAGAACATAACCGAGGAAGACGTGTGTATGCGGTAGCAAAAGAAAGCAGAATTTCATTGACAAGACTGGCTGCAGAGAACTATTCGATTATAGAAGTTACGAGTGAAGATATTATCAATCATGATGTGACAATCTTTGGTGCGCAGGAGTTAGAAACTGAAATGTATCTTCGCATCAAGAATGGATATCGTGGAAAAATTATATTGGATAATGTGGCATTGCAGGGTAAGAAGCACGGAGCAAGTATTGATATTGGAGATGATTGTGAGGTTATTCTCGTTCTGCAAGGAGAGAATAGTTGTTCCAATGGTGGAATTCGAGTTCCAGAAACTTCTAAGCTGACAATCGAAGGGGATGGACGTTTGTTTATTACTGTAGATGCAGCAAACTATTTTGGAATAGGCAATGATCTTACGACAAAACATGGTGATTTAATCTTTAATCAGGATGGAACGATTGAGATTAAAGGAAGTGGCATGCGAGGAATTGGAATTGGTTCTGGTCTGGGCGGTACAGTCTGCGTCCAAAGAGGAAAATATATTATTAGCTTAATTGGGCAGGAAGGCGTTGGTATTGGTTCTTTTGACGGTGATATCGTTCCTACAATTGCTTCCTGTGATATGCGAATTGATGTAGGTACAGCTAGAGCAGTAGGCATAGGCTCTATGAGAGGTGATGTACAGCTACGTTTACATTATCTTGCATGGAATGGCAGATTTAATGCTGAAGATGCGGTAGGACTGGGAACGTTAGAAGGAAACAAATGCTATATCGATATATTTAATGCTAATATCATTGTAGATATGCGTGCATACAAGGCATGTGGATTAGGAACTCATCATGGTGAAGTGTTAATTGAACTGGATAGCGGTGCAGTGCTTGTGAGCGGAAGTGGAACAGAGGCTATTGCATGGGGAAGCCGCTTTAAAAAGGCACAAATCAAAATGACTGCTGCACGGATGGAAAGCAGAATGGCAACAACTTTAGATACAGATATGGGAGTTGAGGTACAGAATATTTCAATTGATGGTGGAGAATGTTACTATAATGTTAATGGAGAGCAGAAGATGTTACGAAGTGAATAAGCTCACCAGATTTAAACTGTCATGAAAGATACATAAAGAAAAATAAAACGGAGGCTATGAGGATGGAAGAGAATCATATTTATATTGCAATTGATTTGAAATCCTTTTATGCCTCCGTTGAATGTGTAGAAAGACAATTAGATCCATTGACGACCAATCTCGTAGTGGCAGATTCTAGCAGAACAGAGAAAACGATATGCCTGGCAGTATCACCTTCGCTAAAGGCATATGGAATTCCTGGAAGAGCCCGATTATTTGAAGTTATCCAGAAGGTAAAAGAAGCGAACATAGTGCGTAAGAATAAAGCACCTGGAAAAGAATTTATAGGGGAATCTTATTTGGCTAATGAGTTAAGTACTCATCCGGAGCTGGCAATTTCCTATATTGTTGCGCCGCCACGAATGGCACACTATATGCAATACAGTACAAGAATTTATGATGTATATCTTAAGTACGTTGCGCCAGAAGATATGCATGTATATTCTGTGGATGAGGTGTTTATGGATGTGACACAGTATTTGCATGCTTATCAGTTGACGGCAAAAGAACTTGCAGCCAAAATCGTACAGGATGTATTAGCGGAAACCGGGATTACGGCAACAGCGGGAATTGGAACGAACCTGTATCTGTGCAAGGTTGCAATGGATATTGTGGCTAAGCATGTACAACCGGATAAGAATGGAGTACGTATTGCAGAACTTGATGAAATGAGTTACCGTAGACTTTTGTGGAATCACAGACCATTAACTGATTTTTGGAGAGTAGGACGCGGTTATCAAAAGAAGTTAGAAGCCAATGGGTTGTTTACTATGGGAGATATAGCCCGATGCTCAATAGGAACCCCAAAGGATTATTATAATGAGGATTTGTTATACAAATTGTTTGGGGTGAATGCGGAACTATTAATTGATCATGCGTGGGGATGGGAGCCTACTACGATAGCGTTAATCAAAGCATATAAGCCGAGTGTTAATAGTCTTAGCTCTGGTCAGGTACTGCAGTGTCCGTATGAATTTGAAAAAGGAAAATTGATTGTACGTGAGATGACCGATTTGCTCGTGCTTGATTTGGTGGAAAAGAAATTGATGACAGATCAGATGGTTCTTACGGTAGGATATGATATTGAAAATTTATCAGATCCAGGGATTATGAAAAATTACACAGGAGAGATTACTATTGACCATTATGGGAGAAGGGTACCCAAACATGCGCATGGTACAGTAAATCTTACCAGTCAGACTTCCTCAACCAAAATAATAACAGATGCTGTCATGGAGTTATATGACAGAATTGTGAATCCTGCGCTCTTGGTTCGTAGAATTACAATTGTTGCGAATCGTTTGGTTGATGAGAGTGCTGTGGCAAAGCAGGTGTCCTATGAGCAGTTAAATCTATTTACAGATTATGCTGCTTTGCAAAAAGAACGTGAAGAACAAAACGAGGCGCTTTCTAAGGAACGTAAGCTGCAGGAGGCAATGCTGGAAGTAAAGAAAAGGTATGGTAAAAATGCAATGCTAAAAGGAATGAATCTACAGGAAGGTGCCATGACGATAGAACGAAATAATCAGATTGGAGGCCATAAAGCATGAGATATCCAAATGAGCATTCGTATGATGATATTATAAATTTACCACATCATGTGTCAGATAAGCATCCACATATGTCACCCTTAGACCGCGCGGCGCAGTTTTCACCTTTTGCAGCGCTGACAGGGCATGATGCTGCAATCAGGGAAACAGCCAGATTGACGGAAGAGAGAGTGGAATTAGATGAGAATAGCAAGGAGATGTTAGATATACGCCTGCAGCTGATACGAGCACATCTTCCAGAACATCCAATGATTACCTTTACTTTTTTTGAGCCAGATATAAGAAAAAGTGGTGGTTTCTATGTGACTGTGTCTGATGCGGTAAAAAAAATTGATGAGTATGCGTCTAAGATTGTCTTAAATAATGGACGTACAATTCAGATAGAGGAACTGATTGCGATAGAGGGGGAGTTGTTTCATGGAATGGATAGATAAACAAAATAGTATAGAAGATATGGCGCATAAGAATCATGAACTGAATATGTCAGTTTCACCTGTATGCGTAAAGGATGGGAAACAATATGCCTTTGTAACTTTCTCAGATGGAAAGCGTCTTGCAGAGGGAAAAATTCCCGCCTGCAAGATTATATCCAATGATGGGTTTGGTAAAGATGAAGTGGAGCAGCTTGAGGCATATATGCATAAGGAGCTGCAGCAGCTAAAAAAAATGGCAGCTGGAATTAGGATAATTGATGCCTTTATGAAATAGTCTTACTGTTTTACTGCAGTACCAAAAAATACATTGTCAAAGAAGTGCTTGGTTTTTTCTTCTCCAAGCTCTTTTTTAAATACATCAGTTGAAATTCCACCGTTTTTAATCAGACCATCTGTATACGCTACGGTAATAGACAATTTTTCATCCTTTTCTTCTGGTGTCAGCAGAGGAAGCTGTTTGGCATGTGCAATATAAGTCTTTAAGCTGTCAATTAACATGCTTTCTAAATCCTTATCCATAGCTGGTTTTCCGCCTTTGTAAGAGGTAACAGTCAGTAAATGAGCGTACCACGCAGGGGTAGTTTCAATATTTTCTAAATGCGCATAATTGTTTTGTACTGCGGAAAGAGCAGATAATAACTGCGTATATTCTTCGTCTTTTTCTTTTACAACATCATAAAATTCCAAATAGGATTTCCGATTGTTTAATATGTACATGTAATCAGCAGAGAGCAAAGGCATATTTTTATCCTGTGGTGTAATGACGATCGTTGCCATCTGCATAATTCCCATGTTCATACGCATAACAGAAAGATTGCCAAGTTCATTTATATCGTATTGTTCTGCATGAAACTTCATGAGTCCATAAATTTTCATTTGTTCATATTCACCGACATCGCGAGGTGTTACCGTATAATTCTGTTCTAATTCGCTTAAAACGGTATCAATACAGCGATTCATAGCAGCTACGTTTTTGTTTGCAATGATAGTAACTGCAACAGCTATTATAAATATAATAGCAAGTAGTATTCCTAATATTATGAGTATCACTTTTTTGTCCCTCTTTTCTTTCCTTTTGTTCTTCGCTTTTCCCAAGGTAGTTCTCCTTGTGTATTTTTGGTATCCCTCTTTGAAAGTATTCTCAATATTCATGGTAGAAAACTTTATTACATTATATCAGAGATTTTATAGTATCTCAATGCATTTATATGGAGTCGCAGCATTTATATAGTCCTGTTTGTGTTTATGGTTTTACACACTTTTTTTGCTGATATAATATGCTGTTTTTCAATAATCAGATTGATATTCTATCGGTATACGCTTATAATATCTTTATAGATGTTTTGAATTTACAGGAGATTAAATCGTGGAAAAACAAAAGCTTTTGGGAATGAAAATAGTACAGCGCATATTGGGATTAATGATGATAGGGTCATATCTGTTTTTTATGTTAGGAGAACTGTTGCTGCCTGCAGAAAATAATGCAGAAGACAGCAGTTTTCGCGTTTATCAACCAGAATGGGTGAGGGTGATGACGGATGGAACAGAAGTGCCGTTTATAGTGCCTGGAGAATGTGATGCGCAATATGGAGAGTGGGTAACAATTGCAACAACGCTTTCTAAGCAACAAGAGGACACGTGGATTTGTGTTCGAAGTATGCAGCAGGATATGAAATTTTATGTAGGTGATGAACTGCGTAAGGAATATTCGACATTAGATATACAGCCATTTGGAAAAACGAGTACCTTGACTTATGTTTTCTTGCCAATATATGCAGAGGATTCTGGAGAAACACTTCGCATTGAGTTTATGAGTAAATCTGCATATGCCGGTTATGTCAGCGAAATGTATGTGGGAGATATGGCTGATATAACGAATCATTTTTATGAAACCTATGCACCATCAGTCGTTGTTGCAATCTTAATGCTTCTAGTAGGTGTATGTGTTGTATGTGGCAGTGTCTTTGTACGTCTTTTTTATAAAAGAGAAGTGGAACTATTTCATCTTGGCAATGCCATTTTGATTGCAGCTACATGGTTGATAGTAGAATCGAAGCTTCGTCAGTTTTTATTCCCAAATAGTACTATGGCTATGTTGATGGGATTTTTGATGATTGCGGTATTGCCATATCCATTTATGTCATATATCAATTGTATTCAAAATTTTCGTTATCAAAAGGTATATATGGCAATCGGAGTAGGCACAGTAGTTAATTTTGTTGTGATTATGATACTTCAGCTCTTGAATATCAAAGATTTTTTTGAAACAATGACATCCTCCCATATTTTGATCTTGTTTTTGATTCTTACTATGGGCGTTACGATTGTACTAGATGTTGTGAGAGGATATGTGAGAGAGTATCGAGAGGTTGCCATTGGTTTTGTTGGATTGATGTTGGCTGGTGTTTGTGAAATTGGATTGACCTATATCGTGGATGCACAGATTAATGGAATTGCGTTATGTGTGGGTCTTGTACTATTGTTAGTCGCGGCTGGTTTAAAGACAATCCGGGATATGTTTAACATAGAAAAAGAGAAGCAGATTGCCATTGCAGCCAGCGAGTCCAAAGCAAAGTTTCTTGCCAATATGTCTCATGAGATTCGGACCCCAATTAATACAGTCATTGGTATGAATGAAATGATTCTGCGGGAAAATAAAGATGAGATGATTGAGGAATATGCGTATAATATCAAAAGCGCAAGTCAGATGTTATTAGGTCTGATTAATGATGTATTAGATTTTTCAAAAATTGAAGCTGGAAAACTTCAAATTGTTGAAAATGATTATTATTTGGCGTCTATGTTAAAAGACGTTGTATTAGGGATTCAGATTCGGGCAAAACAGAAAAATCTGGAATTGAAGCTTGAAATTGATGAGACTATGCCCGCAGTGGTAAGAGGCGATGAAATTCGTATCAAACAGATTTTAAATAATCTTTTATCCAATGCCATAAAGTATACAGAAAAAGGAAGTATTACATTTTCTGCAAAAGGTGTTCGTGATGTAAATGGATTTTCCCTCTTGTTATCAGTAAAGGATACTGGAATGGGTATTAAGCAAGAGGACATGCAGAAATTGTTTTCTAGTTTTCAGCGATTTGAATTGAACAAGAATCGTTACATAGAAGGAACTGGACTGGGATTAAATATTACGAAGCAGCTAGTCAATATTATGAACGGAACAATTGATGTGCAGAGTGAGTATGGAATCGGTAGTTGCTTTACTGTTCAAATTCCACAGCAAATTGTAGAAGACGTACCGATGGGTAGCTTAGAACAGAAGCATAAGGAGAATTCAGCAGAAACAGATTCCCAAACAAGTGTGCTTGATATACCAGATGCTAAGATTTTGGTAGTAGATGATACGAGGATGAATTTGATGGTCATCAAAGCTCTTTTAAAAAGGAGCCGTGCGCAACTTGATTTGGTAACAGGTGGCAACCAGTGTCTGGTGAAGACGAAAGAGAAGAAGTATGATTTAATTTTGATGGATCATATGATGCCAGAACCAGATGGTGTGCAGACACTTCACATGATTCTTGAAGATACGGATAATATGAACAGGGAAACACCGATTATTGTTTTGACTGCCAATGCCATTGCAGGAATGAAAGAACAATATATGCAGGAAGGCTTTGCAGATTATTTATCTAAGCCAGTTGAAGTTGATAAGTTAGAAGCTATGCTGGCAAAATATTTGACTTAGAGAAATGTTTCATTGTGAAAAGAAAATAAGCAGGAAATAATAAAAAGCCTGGAACAGATGTGTATCTGTTCCAGGTATTTTTTATTCCTTTATTTCATTAATAAATACATAAAATAAATCGTCGTCCACATCATTGTGTACTAAATGGCCATAATCATGTACATGCTTGATTTTTCCGGTTTTTGTAATGATGCGGTAAGAGACATAATCCATTTTGTCATCAGATTCATCAATTTGTCGGTAAATGCTTTGTTCGACTCTTTCGTAGTCATCAGGGTGGACAATGCCTTTAAAGGAAGCGTTTGTAAGCTCCAAAAATTCTTCTCTTGTGTCACATTCAAAGAGATTCAGCATTTCTTCATTGATGCAGATAATTTTTTCGGTTTCATTATCGAGATAAATGAAAAATCCTCCTGGCATCATGGAAAGAATATTGTTTACTTCAAAGCCCTCTTTGGTGTTTGGTTTAATGAGCATTACGTTATTATTGTTCCAGGATTTATTTAGAAATTCTACAAATTTCTCGTAAACAACAGGTCTGGAATAATAATAGCCTTGATGATAAGCGGCTGAATATCGTTCAACGAATTCTTTGATTTCTTCATTTTCAACCCCTTCAAGACATACACTGATACCTAATCTTCTTGCACATTGGGCAGTTGTGTCTACAATAACCTGATTATTATCTTTTTTTAGAATATCAAGAATAAAGCTCTGGTCAATTTTTACGCAGCTAATTGGTAAGTCGCACAGGAGATTAATTGTTGAGGAACCAGTTCCAAAGTCATCCAGCGCAATTTTGATGTCATGCGCTCTGAAATAATCCAACTGTTCTTTTAGATATTTTAAATCCAGATTACGACAACGTTCTGTAAGCTCTAGCTGTAGATGATTTTTTGGAAAATCAAGTTCTTCTAATATTCTGACTACTTCTTCTTTAAACCCTTTTCGCTCAAGCTGGCTGTAGGACATATTGACATTAATAAAAAAGTCAGGTAAGGTTTTCATAATCTCTTTAGCATCGGTCAAGGCTTGTCTGATAATCCAGATTCCTAGCGTATAAAAACAAGGATGGGATTCCAGATAAGGAATAAAACGATAAGGTGAAACCTCACCATACATGTCATTTTTCCAGCGAATTAATGCTTCCGCACCAATAATCTTACCAGTAATCGTAGAGACAAATGGCTGATAGCATAGAAAGAAACCGTTACAGTCATTCATAATACTGTTTTTTACAGCATCAATCAATTCTAACATCTGGTAGTTATCTTTGTGCTTGTCATCATCAAAAATAACCAAGTCATAATAATCTTCTTCTACAGATTTTTCAACTGCAGAATAAAGACAGGAAATCACCGTATAGGGTTCGACATAATGCTGACCATTGGTTAAGAGACCGCCTGCTATTTCAAGATTGAAGGAGCAGTCATCTACAACAAAATGGCTAGTAAGTTCACGGATTTTGATAAAAAGATTTTTAGCAAAGTCTATGTCCTGACCTTTGATATAGAAGCCGAAAATAGTACCTTCCATACGGTATACGGTTCCATAATTCTGAAGCATCTGCTTAAAGGTTTCTGCAAGTTCGTATAAAATTTTATTACCAAAGTTATAGCCATATAATGTGTTGACGGTATTAAAATGTTTTAGTTCAATTGCCATTGCTATATATTCTTCCTGCAGTTTGTTTGCAGTGGTAATTGTTTTAATCAAATCATTTACCAGTGGAAGATTGGTAATGGTATCATAAGGTGTTTTCTCATCATATACATAAATTGCGCCTGAAAATAACAAGGTCTTTTCTTCGGAATCCTGAATTACTTTTCCTTTTGTAGTACATAGAACATAATCACCTACTGCATTTTTAATACGATGTGTGCAATAGAAGTGGTCTGTTTTTAATGAAAAAATATTTTCGCATTCGTGATTCCACACATCCAAATCGGCAGGATAAACCAGCCTTTTGAAAATGGCATCTTCTTTTGTAAAAGTGGATTTCTCTAAACCAAGATAGTCAACAGACGCCGTTGACCAACGTACACTTCTGGTATTTAAGTCGCAGATAAAGATATACTTTCCGTCAGATGCATCATTTAGAGCATCAATAATTTTTCCATTTAATTCATTCGTTTTCATATGATACGCTTTCTGGGAATGTAATTCCCGTTTTTGTAGAGCTTATTTTGTTTCATTTTATCATAATGTAGTTGAAAAAACAATTTTAGGTTTTAGTGAGATAGGAAAATAATGGTAATTCTACAAGAACTGATTAGATGACAAAAGGTAATATTGTTTTGGTTTGGAATTGTGCGATGGTAGGAAAAATAGTATAATTGAGGCAGATTTAGAAATGAGGTTGGATTTATGATATTGGAAACAAATAGATTGATACTGCGTCGATGGAAAGAGAAAGATGCAGAAAGCCTTTATGAATATGCTAAAGATCCAGAGGTGGGTCCAATTGCTGGATGGCCGCCACATAAAAATGTAGAGGAAAGTCTGGATATTATTAAAAAGGTTTTTAATGGTGCTGAATGTTATGCAATCTGTGAAAAGAGCAGCAACAAGGCGATTGGTGCAATTGAACTTAAATTAAATGGTCATACTGATATGACAGAACGAGATGACGAATGTGAATTGGGATATTGGCTTGGAAAACCATTTTGGGGTAGAGGATATGTCCCTGAAGCGGCAAAAGAAATTTTGCGTCATGCATTTGAGGATATTGGAATGTCTACCGTTTGGTGTGGCTATTATGATGGAAATGTTAAATCAAAGCGAGTACAGGAAAAAGTAGGATTTGTATATCATCATACCTGTGAAGAAGTTCCGGTTCCCTTGATGAAAGAAGTCCGAATAGGACACACGAATTATATGACGAAAGAACGATGGAAAGGATTAACTTTTAAGAAATAACATGCGCACGATGTATACACTGATGCTTAGAACGGAAAAGATTTTTTTTCCATGATACAGCGTTGTTTTAAATGGATTATCGGAAAGAACACCATTATCCATTGATGTTTCCACTGGAGATATAATCACTCCGGATGCAGTAAAGTATGAGTTTAGTGAGATTTTCGATGAGGAAGTTTTGAAAGCAACAGCAGAGCATTGAGGAAGATTGTACTTTAAAATCTTTAGTAGTAGGAATTTTTAAAGAAAATACAACCGCCTGGAAATGCCTAAAAAACTGGCTAAAACTCGGCATTTCCGGGCAAATCAAGGAAGGAAAATATAATGATAAAAATCCTTTTCATCTGCCACGGCAGGTCAGGTGTGAGATATAGCAGAATGCGATGAAATAGGGGATTTCTTGGCAGAATGTTGCAGGGATAAAGTTAAATACTACAGTTTAGACTACTTAGATTCGAGCAGATGACACAATGCATAAGTGTTATCTGCTTTTTTAAGTCCGTTTTTTTGGATACTTAATTTAGTAGAATTAAATTGTCAAAAGCCTAGATTGCAAAACTAAAAGTGCAATCTAGGTAAAAAAATCCATAAAAAATTAAACATTTACTATTGCAACCGCAAAGATATATCCTATGCTATATTTATGGTGTCGAATACTATCTGC
>JAFUQM010000048.1 GCA_017472325.1 Lachnospiraceae bacterium | reverse complement strand
GAATTCAGATTGAACTTGCCGAAGAAGACGATAAGTTAATTTTTGAAAATGAACATCAACTAGGAACAAAACCAAAGGAAATTGATGTACTAATTGTGAAGAAGGATTCTTCCTATGCAGTGAAGAAGAATCTAGGCAGGATTTTCCGCAAATACAATATCATTGAATACAAAAGTCCGGAGGACTATTTAAGTATTGATGATTATTATAAAGTATGTGGTTATGCGTACTTTTATAAAACAGACACTGTAAAGGTTGACATAATAAAAACAGAAGATATTACGATAACATTTGTATGTAAAAATTATCCGCGTAAACTGATGAAACACCTAAAGCAGAACAGAATGTTTAACATTACAAAACAGGAAGATGGAATCTATTACATAAATGGAGATACTTTTCCAGTGCATATGATACTGACATCAGAACTAACAGAAAAAGATAACTTCTGGTTACGGAATCTGACAAATGATATCAGAGAAAAAGCTACAGTAGAAGAATTGTTTGCAGAGTATGATAAACATAAAGATGAGAAGCTATATATGTCAGTTATGGATATCATAG
This sequence comes from Lachnospiraceae bacterium, assembly GCA_017472325.1. Classification (GTDB taxonomy): domain Bacteria; phylum Bacillota; class Clostridia; order Lachnospirales; family Lachnospiraceae; genus RGIG4733. Next base: position 13,103 of record JAFUQM010000048.1, on the reverse strand, counting down.
TGCGAGCAAATATCGAGAAAATGGAGGAGGTCAAGGGTATGTGTGAAGCATTGTTAGAGCTTATGAAGGATGAATTGGATGCAAGCAGAAGTGAAGGAATGCAACAAGGTATACAGCAGGGGGTGCAGCAAGGTATCAAATCACTAATAGAGGCATGCAAAAGTTTAGGTGCTTCCTTTGAAGTCATAGAGAATATGTTAATAGAAAAATTTTCTATTACAGAGAGTGAAGCAGAGGAATATATGCAGCTATACTGGTAAGCTATCTAATATAAAACACGCAAAACGCTAAGTCGGATTTGCGTGTTTTTTTGCTTTTATATACCGCTGCGCAACCGCTTGTGCAAATGTGATAAAAATAACGTTTCCAATTTGAAAAATATGAACAATTTACTTCATATGGGAAGAATGATATTATGGTATTAGGAAAGCAACCGGTTGCGCAATAAGTGTTGCGCATTGCTCTTTGTTGCGCAAAATGCACAAAAGGCGTTGCGGTTAGCTTGACGGGAGGAACTTATAAATCATAGAAAAGGAGATGGAAAGAGTGAGAGAAAGTGCAAAAAAACTTAACAAAATCACAAAACGGATTTTCAGCTGTTTACTTGCAGTAGCATTGATAGCAACTAGCTTGCCAATGACAGCTATGCAGGCAAATGCTGCTGAGATTTCTTTAGACGAGTTTATTGAACAGTCTGAAGTGATTGAAGAAGTAGTGGAAAATCCAGAAGAAACAGAAACGATAAGTACGATGGTAGATGACAAAGAAGCCACGACTTATACATTTTATTATTACTGCGAAGGCAGTACACCAATGCTTGATGCATGGGGTGCTTTTGCAGTGCCGGATGCAACTGCATATACATATAGTACGTGGCCAAATAGCTACTATTTGATGCAGGCAGTTGACGGTAAAGATAACTGGTGGCAGTTAGGATTTACTTATGATGCTGAATCCACAGCAGAATCAGCTTTTAAAGTGAATACAGTTGCTACAGAAGGTATTCCGGCAGAAGGTACTGTATTAACAGCAGAACCAACATGGAAATTTGAATATACATCGGCAGATTTCATGAGTAATGCAAATGAAAATAGCTTGTATTATAAAAACGGAACTTATTATGCGTCTATTGAAGCGGCTGAGAGTGTTGTGACTCCAGACCCAGTAGATTATACTTATTATTATTATTGTGCAACGAATACACCTTTTGTTCTTGTAGAGGGTGGAATTTCTATTACAAATGCTGAAGCAGCAGAATATACATATTCTACTTGGACAGGTAAATATTATCAGATGCAACCAGTGGCTGAAAAAGAAGGTTGGTATCAGATAGGTTTTACTTATGATGCAGCTCAGGGTAGTCTGAAATTTCAAATGAATGAGGTTACTACAGAAGGTATCCCAGCAGAAGGTACTGTATTAACAGCAGAACCAGCATGGAAATTTGAATATACATCGGCAGATTTTATGAGTAATGCAAATGAGAATAGTTTGTATTATAAAGCAGGTGTTTACTATGAATCTATCGAAGCAAGTGAAAATGTAGCAGAAGTAGATCCTGTAGATTATACATTCTACTATTACTGTGAAGGTAATAAACCAGCAGTACAGATGCAGAGCGGTTTGACGCCAGCAGAAGCATATGCAGCAGACCCATATACATTTACTGGTGATAATTGGACTGGAACTTACTATAAGATGCAGGCAGTCGAAGGCAAGGAGAACTGGTATCAGATTACCTTTACTTATGCTGCTTCAGATGCAGATATTGCAAATGTTCAGTTTGTATTATATGAAGTTGCATCTGGTATTGTAGGTGAAAATAGCGTTTTAACTGCAGAACCAACATGGAAGGTATCCTACATCCGCACAGCAAATGAATATACAGATTCTGTAGAAAACTTTTTAGCCAATGCTAATGAAGGTAATATCTATTATAAAGCAGCTACATTCTACGAATCTATGGAAGCGGCTGATGGTGCTGTAATTCCGGACCCAGTAGACTATATATTCTATTATTACTGTGAAGATGAAAATGCGCCAGGTGTTAAAATGTCTGGTAAATATATCATTAATGCAGCTTATAAGGAAAATCCATATAAAGAATCTGAGTGGAATAATGAATTCTATAAGATGCAAGAAGAAGGCACAGATAATTGGTGGAAGATAGAATTTACATATGATGCTTTACAAGGTGATGCTGCATTTGAATTAGTACGCGCAGCAGAAGATAATCTCGGAGAAGATAAAGTAACATTAACAAAATACCCATCGGGAACATATTTTGTATTTAGTAATACAGATATCGCAACTAAACTTGCAGCAGGTACACCATACTACAAAGACGGCGGATTCTTTGCAAGTAAAGAAGCAGCAGAAATAGGTGTAGAAGCAGAACAGAAAACATTATATTACTATTATGAAGGTACAGAGTCTTTGGGCGTTGGTCTGTGGGGATCTAATATTGCAGCACCAGAAGGAGCAACTGTATTAGCAACAGATAAAGATGGTAATTCAATTTATGCTCTTAAAAAAGTAAGCGAGGATGAGAATTGGTATTGCTTTACATTCGATATGAAGAATGATGGTGCTTCCAGTGGTTTCTGGCTTACAACAGGAACAACAGCAGATACAATAGCAACCATATTTGAATGTTCACAGGCATATGCCAATACAGAGATTTATGCAGCACTTCTTGCAGATGAAGATGCAGCGCTTTATGTAAAAGATGGCGTAGACTATGCAACAAAAGAACTGGCTGATGCAGTTGCAGCAGAAGTTCCAGTTAAAAAAACAGTTTATTATTACTATGATGGAACAGTAGATGAGATTGCACTTAATATTTGGACTGGTTCCGCTGACAATGTTAAAGCAGCAACTGGTACAACAGCATCCGTAATGGGATGGAATAATACATACAAGTTAAATCCTGTAGAAGGAAAAGAAAATTGGTATTGTATTGAACTTGCTGTTACAAAAGAAGGTGCAGATACCAATGGATATCCAGGAGCTGACTTCTATGCAGTAACTGGTACAGATGGAGAATTAATTCTTTCAATGAATTCCAGCACATATCAGTCTATTATGACAGGTGCGGAAGACGAAGACTGGGCAATTAGAGAAGGCGTATTATTTGAATCAGTAGAAGCCGCAGACAAAGCATATGCAGTTAATGGTTTGAAATTAAAAACACTTCTTGCAGAAGCCAATGCGTTAAAAGCAGACAGTTATATCCAGAACTATACATGGGATAATTTTGTTGCAGCACGTACAGCAGCACAGACTATGGTAGGTACAGGCGATAACGTAATTGCTGATGATGCAGAACCAGAAGGTATTGTAGAAGTTTACAAAGCACTCGAAGCAGCAATGGATGCGTTAGTTCCAGTAGGAACACCAGAAGCTGAGATTAACGTAAAAGCAATTGATTTAGCAGATGATTTTATCAAAGGTGTGGACATTTCCTCTTACATCTCTTTAGTACAGAGTGGTGTAACATACAAAGATGCAAATGGTAATGAATTAGACGATCAGGGATTCTTTGATCTGTTAGCAGCTTCCGGTATTAACTATGTCAGACTTCGTGTATGGAATGATCCATATGATGCAAGCGGCAATGGTTACGGTGGTGGTAACAACGATTTAGAGAAAGCAATTACAATGGGTAAACTTGCAACAAATGCAGGTATGAAAGTACTCATTGACTTCCATTATTCAGACTTCTGGGCTGACCCAGCAAAACAGAAAGCACCAAAAGCATGGGCAGATATGACATTAGACCAGAAGAAAGTAGCTTTAAGCGATTATACAACAGACAGCTTAAAGAAACTCCTCAATGCAGGCGTTAATGTAGGCATGGTACAGGTTGGTAATGAGACCAACAACGGTATCGCAGGTGAAAAAGGCCTTACAAATATGTGTGTTCTTTTTGCAGCAGGTGCAGATGCAGTTCATGCAGTAGCAAAAGAATACAATAGAGAGATTTTAGTAGCATTACACTTTACAAATCCAGAATCCTTAGATTTTGGTGGCTATGCAGATACATTTGAAACAGCAGGCGTTGATTATGATGTATTTGCAACATCTTATTATCCATTCTGGCATGGAACATTAGATAATCTGAAAGAAAAATTATCTGATATTGCAACAAGAAAAGGTAAAAAAGTCATGGTTGCAGAAACTTCCTATGCAACATCATGGGAAGATGGTGACGGACATGGCAACACAGCACCTAAGACAACAGGCCAGACATTAGATTATTCTGTATCCTTACAGGGACAGGCAGATGCAGTAAGTTCAGTAGTTAGAACAGTTGCAGAGACAACAAATGGTATTGGTGTATTCTATTGGGAGCCAGCATGGTTACCAGTAGGTTATGCATACAATGCAGATGGTAGTGTAAATGAAACACAGTTAGAACAGAACAAAGCGTTATGGGAAAAATACGGTTCAGGTTGGGCATCTAGTCCTTCTATCGAATATGACCCAGAAGATGCAGGTCTTTGGTACGGCGGTAGTGCAGTAGATAACCAGGCATTCTTCGATTTTAATGGTAAAGCACTTGATACAATCAATATCTTCAAATACGTAGATACTGGTGCGTATACAAATAGTGTTTGTGCAGTAGCAGCAGAAAGTCCAATTACAACAGTAAACATTGGTGATACTTATACAGTACCAGCAACAGTAACAGCACAGTTTAACACAGGTGATGAAAGCAAAATCAATGTTGTATGGGACAAAGATGCACTTGAAACAATTACAACAGACAAAGCTGGAACATTTACAGTAAATGGTGTTGCAACAGATGATGAAGGTAATGAATTTAATGTTACATGGACATTAAAAGTTGTATCTACTGCAAATGCTCTGACAAATGGTTCCTTTGAAAACGGCGTTGATGGATGGACAATTACATCAAACGGAACAGTAGTTGATAATAGTACAATCAATGATGATAATAGTGAACCTGTAAAATATGTAAAAGAAGATTATACAGATGGTAAGTATGCATTGAACTATTACAGTGCGAGTGCATTAAACTTTGTATTATCACAGGAGATCAAAACACTTCCAGCAGGTGTATATTCACTTACACTGGATGCACAGGGAAGTAATACATTCAATGAATTGCTTGTAGCTTCCGTTGATGTTACAAGAAACGGTAAGACAACAACATATTCTACAGATACAAAATTATCTGGTTGGTTAAACTGGAAGAATTTAAGTCTTTCTGATATCAATGTGGAAGCTGGTGATACTGTTGCAGTTAAGATTGCATTGACAGCGGAGGCAACAGCTTGGGGTACAATTGATAACGTAAGACTTGTAGGTAACTATGATATCGCTACAACAGCTTCAGAAGGCGGTAGCGTAGCAGTAAGTTCTTATACAGCACAGGCAGGCGAATATGTAACATTTGATGTTGCAGCAGATGCAGGTTACTATATAGGAGCAATTTCTGTAACAGATGCAGCAAATGCAGCAGTTGCATATACTGCAACAGATGTAGCAGGACGTTATAAATTCAAAATGCCAAACAACAGCGTTACAGTAGGGGCAACTTTTGTAGAAGATACAAGAGAATTTGACCTTGCGGATGCGAAGATTCAGGTTGTATTTGAAGATGCAAATGCAACAACTGTAGTAGGCAACCAGACACTGAGCGTATATCCAGTTCTTGGTAATACAGCAGTAGAGCCTAAGGTTACAGTAACATATGTAGATGGTACAAATAACAAGACACTGACAGCAGGCGTTGATTACACTGTAGCATATGCTAACAATAAAGATGCTTCTACAGCAGAGACAATGGCAAGTGTTACAATTACAGCAAAAGCTGGTGGACAGTGTAAAGAAGGAAGTACAATTACAAAATCTTTCTGGTTAGAAGAAAGAAAAGATATCAGCACCGTTATGATTGATGGTGTAGCAGCCGATGATTTTGTAGCAGCAGAAGTAGAATATACAGGCAAAGAAGTGAAAGCAGCAGACAGCTATGTTCTTAAAGATGGTACAAATGAATTAAAAGCTGAAACAGATTATGTTGTAAAATATACGAATAACTTAAAAGTTGGCAACAATGCACAGATGACCATTATTGGTAAAGGCTTATATACAGGAAGCATCAGTTTGAAATTCAAGATTGTGAAGAAAACAATTGCAACAAAAGCAGAAGATGGCAGCTATGTATTAGGCAAAGGAATTACAATTACAAAACCAGTAAATGCAGCATATACAGGCAGTGCATTAAAACCAGCTGTAACAGTAAAATATGGTGCAACAACATTAAGACCAGGTAAAGACTACTCTATTTCTTATGCTAAGAATACAAAGGTAGTATTTGGTGAAGATGGAAAACCTGTAGCAGGAGCAGTAATTAAGATTACAGGTAAAGGTAACTACACAGGTAAATACGAAACAACATTTACAGTAGTACAGAAATCTTTAACAAGCGGTACAGGTATTGAGATTACAGTACCAGCACTGGCTGAAACAGGAAATCCACAGAAACTTCCAAAAGTAACAGTAACAGTTGGTAAGAAGAAACTGGGAAGCAAAGATTATACAGTAACATTACTTGCTGCAGATGGTAAAACAGCAGCAGAAGCACAGACAGTAACAGAAAAAGGTACTTACACACTGAAAATCGAAGGTAAGGGTAATTACACAGGCAGCGTAACAAAAGAATTACGTGTTGTAGATGCTGCTAAGTTACTGAAGAATGCAAAAATCACTATGGTTAAGTCAAAAGAGTTTAATGGAAGTGAAGTAGAGTTAGATCTTGCTGCTACAGGTACTGATTTAGTCATCGTTGATACAAAGTCAACTCCAGGAACAGATATTACTCTGGAAAATAATAAACACTATACAGTAAGATATGCTGATGAAACCAATACTAAAGTAGGTACTGCAACTGTTATTATTACAGGTACAGGTGACTATGCAGGTGAAGTAAGAAAGACATTCAGAATTACACCAAGAAGAATGGAAGATACAAAATATGAAGAAGGTAAATATCCATTCGTAGTTAAAATCAAAAACCCAGAAGAAACAGCAAGCTACCTGACACAAAATGCTTATGATCCAAACTATAACCATACAGAGCTTTACACAGGTTATAAACTGACACCAGGCTATGTAGTATATGATGGTGATATTCTTCTTCGTGAAGGTAAAGACTATACTGTTAAATTTGCAAATAATGATAAAGTGAAGCTGGATGCAGAAGGTAAGCCAATGGCAGCAGCAACAGCAACGATCACAGGTAAAGGAAATTACACAGGTAAAATGGCTAAGTTGACATTTACAATTACACCACTTGACCTTTCCGACCTGACAATATTTGTAAGCAATGCTTCTTATACAGGAGGTAAAGTAAAACCAGCAATTTCCTTCCAGTATAATGGTGAAGATATTAAGCTGAAAGAAAATGCTGCTTATACAGTAAAAGCTACTAATAACAAAGAAGTTCACAGTAAATATGGTGAAGATGCACCAGTTGTAGTAATCAAAGCCAAAGGTCTTGCAGCAGCAGATCCTACTGTGAAAGCAGAAGGTAGAAAGTTCAATTTCGCAATTGAACAGGGTGAAATCACAAGTGCTTGTATCAAAGAGGTACCAGTACAGACATACAAAGGAAAAGCAGTAACACCTAAGTTAACAGTTAAAGTTGGCAAGAAGGCTTTAAAAGCAGGTACAGATTACACAGTAATCTACACAGGCAATGGTAACCGCGGTATTGCAAAAGCAATTGTAATCGGTAAAGGCAACTATAAGGGAGTCGGCTCCGTAGAGTTTGCAATCAAATAGTTATCCGAAGTTATAGGATAAACAATTTCTATACTCTTTTCTATACTACCTAAGGGTCCTGGCGGACAGAAATGTCTGCCGGGACTTTTTGGGCTCTAAGTCAATAGTTGGGGTGACATTCGTATGAATGTCGCCCCATTACTTTTTGGTCTTAGGGTTTTGAGCTGTTTATAGATACAGTGTAATTCTCTTCTTTGCGTGAATAGGAGTAGACAGTTTGTGTATTGCTGTGAGATAATGTAGGCATTAGTGGTTGCAGTATGATTGGATTGGACGAAAGGAACATAATCTTTGAATACAGTAAGAAATTATCAAAAAGAACTGGATAAACTTATCGCACAGATGGGGCAGGAAAAGGTGCCACGTCTTTTTCTACATAGTTGTTGTGCGCCCTGTAGCAGCTATGTACTTGAGTATTTAAGACAGTATTTTCGGATTACCGTTTTTTATTATAATCCGAATATATCCATGCAGTCGGAATATTGGAAACGTGTTGAGGAACAAAAACGTTTGATTGCCACATATAACAGAATGGATGCTGATACTATGTATCCGATTCATATTGTAGAGGGCGATTATAAACCAGAGTGCTTTTTTGAGATTGCGAAGGGATTAGAACAGTGTCCAGAAGGTGGAGAGAGATGTTTTGCTTGCTATAGACTGCGCTTGGAGGAAACTGCAAAACAGGCTGTAGCGGGTGAATATGACTATTTTGCGACAACATTAACAATTAGTCCTTTAAAAAATGCGGCAAAGCTTAATGAAATAGGAGAAGAATTAGCAAAAGAATATGGAGTATGCTGGTTACCTTCTGATTTTAAGAAACGAAATGGTTATAAACGTTCTATTGAATTGTCCCAGGAATATGATTTGTATCGTCAAGATTATTGTGGATGCGTTTATTCCAAAATGGAAAGAGAACAACAGAAACAGGACAAGAAATTATTGTGAATTGTTGCGTTATTGGAACAAAAATTATATAATATGGAAGAAAATCAGACTGTTTCATGCAGAAGAAATACCTTTATAAAATGTCAGTATAATTCTGTATGAGAATCATAGGTTTTAAATCATAGTTTTAGAATAGAAAGGTTTAGATTTGATATGAAAAAATTATTGGATTTGATTTCCGAGGAGATGAAAAAAGCATTTGCCGAGGCAGGATATGCAGAGGAACTTGGCAGGGTTACTTTGTCTAACCGTCCTGATTTGTGTGAATTTCAGTGTAATGGTGCAATGGCAGGTGCAAAACAGTATAAAAAAGCACCCATTATGATTGCGAATGAAGTGGCAGAAAAATTACAGGGAAGTGCTGTTTTTGCAGAAGTTGAAGCAGTAATGCCGGGATTTTTGAATCTCAAATTAAGCACAACATTTTTGAAAGAGTATATACAGGGAATGCGTGATGCAGACAAATTTGGATTAGAGATGCCGGAAAATCCGCTTACTATCGTGATTGATTATGGCGGACCAAACGTGGCAAAACCTCTTCATGTAGGACATTTGCGTTCTGCTATCATTGGGGAAAGTGTAAAGCGTATTGCAAAATACGCAGGACATAATGTAATAGGTGATATACATCTGGGAGACTGGGGCTTGCAGATGGGGTTAATCATTACAGAGTTACAGGAAAGACAGCCTGACCTTGTATATTTTGATGATAGCTTTGAGGGAGAATATCCAGAAGAAGCACCTTTTACTATTTCTGAATTAGAGGAAATTTATCCAACAGCCAGTGGCAAGTCCAAAGAGGATGCCGCCTATAAAGAAAAGGCAATGGAAGCGACATTCAAGTTGCAAAATGGTGTCAGAGGCTACCGTGCACTTTGGAATCATATTCTTAACGTATCGGTAACAGACCTGAAAAAGAATTATAACAATTTAAGTGTAAACTTTGATTTATGGAAAGGGGAATCCGATGTTCATGACATCATCCCTGGTATGGTAGATTACATGAAGAAAGAAGGGTATGCACACGAAAGTGAAGGCGCCCTTGTTGTTGATGTCAAAGAAGAGACAGATACAAAAGAGATTCCACCATGTATGATTTTGAAATCAGATGGAGCATCCCTTTACAATACAACGGACCTTGCTACGATTATGGAGCGTATGGACAAAATCAAACCAGATTATCTCATTTACGTAGTAGACAAGCGTCAGGATTTATATTTTGAACAAGTATTCCGTTGTGCTAGAAAAACAAAGCTGGTGAATCCAGAGACGAAAATGACATTTTTGGGCTTCGGTACAATGAATGGCAAAGATGGCAAGCCATATAAGACACGAGAAGGCGGTGTAATGCGTCTGGAACGTCTGATTTCTGAAGTAAATGAGGAAATGTATCAGAAGATTATTGAGAATCGTACCATTGAAGAAGCTGAGGCACGGGAAATTGCAAAAACAGTTGCATTGTCTGCAGTAAAATACGGGGATTTATCGAACCAGGCTTCAAAAGATTATATTTTTGATATTGATAGATTTACTTCTTTTGAAGGGGACACAGGCCCTTATATTCTATATACAATTGTCAGAATTAAATCAATTCTGAACAAGTATAAAGAACAGGGTGGCAATCTGGAATGTGTAGGTTTGCAGGAAGCAGTGAATGCTTCTGAAAAAGCGTTGATGCTTGAACTTACAAAATTTAATGCGATGATGGAAACAGCATATGAAGAAATTGCACCACATAAAGTGTGTGCTTACATTTATGACTTGGCAAATGCTTTCAATCGTTTCTATCATGAGACGAAGATTCTGGCAGAAGAAGACGAATCCAAAAAAGCAGGCTGGATTGCACTTCTTGTACTTACAAGAGATGTGTTGGAAACTTGCATTGATGTACTTGGATTTACAGCACCAGAGAGAATGTAGAATCATATTCGTATAGTGTAATAGAAAAGGTCTGAGGCATGCAAATGTCTCAGACCTAATGTTCATAGTGGAATCATCCGTAGAGGATACGGTGTTGTGTGAAGCGTCCACAAAGTGTGTAAATTTAAACTGTTACATCAGATGTACAATGAGGACATTTTGTAGCCTCAATGGAGATTGTCTCCTTACAAAACGGACATGTTTTGGTTGTAGGAGCTGCTGGCGCTTCTGGTTTTTTGCGGGAAAGTTTATTTAAAACTTTGATTAATACGAAGATGACAAGTGCGATTAACAGGAAGTTAATGACAGCAGCAATAAAAGCACCATAATTTAATGTGGCAGCATTTTCACCATTTCCAAGTACAATAGCAAGACTGGAAAAATCGATACCGCCAGTGATGAGTGATAGTACTGGCATAAAAATATCATTTACCAGAGAATTAACAATTGCTGTAAAAGCGCCACCAATAATGACACCGACAGCCATGTCCATAACGTTGCCACGGGAAATGAATTCTTTGAATTCTTTCATAAATGTTTTCATAAAATGTACCTTCTTACCCGGAAGCGTATCTGCGGGTAGCCTTTCTATAAGTATAAAATGTAGTGAGAATATATAAAAAGTATATAGGAGAAATACGGATATTGCAATAAGACAGAAAGTTTCTTACATAAAATATCAAAAATTATCAAAAAAGTACTTGACAAGTATACTTGTTTAATAGTATACTAGCAGAGCGGGTTGCGGGTGCGACTCGAAAAACATGGGATCTTAGCTCAGCTGGGAGAGCATCTGCCTTACAAGCAGAGGGTCACAGGTTCGAGCCCTGTAGGTCCCATCCTTCATCGGATAACTCTGATGAAGGTATATATGGCGAGATAGCTCAGTTGGCTAGAGCACACGGTTCATACCCGTGGTGTCGGGGGTTCGAATCCCTTTCTCGCTACTAAGTTAAAACCTTGAAAGCATTATGTTTTCAAGGTTTTTTTGTACAATAAGAATGTAGCGTAAACTACAGACACAACATCAATCGAGATGGCAACTTTTACGATTTGTGATGATATGGATGGATATATAAAGGCTGCAACAGCAAATGGCTTGGTTGCAAGAAGTTCTGTTGAAACTACTTGGAAGACAGCAGATGGAAAGAAAATTCTGGCATTCTGCCCTTAATTGAGATAAATGCGGCTATAAGTATTTTGCATGATGATAAATAAGACATCCATGACATGACCAGGAGGAAAGAGAAATGTATGAGCTGATTCAAGTTTCTGATAACAACTATTATGTGCAAAGTCCTGCGAAAATTGGACTAGTAAAATTAAATGATACGGATGTATGCCTGATTGACAGCGGTAATGATAAAGATGCTGGAAAGAAAGTTCGCAAAATTTTGGATGCCAATAGGTGGCAGTTAAAAGCGATTTATAATACACATTCCCATGCGGATCACATTGGTGGTAATCAATATCTGCAGGCGCAGACTGGATGTAGAATTTATGCGCTAGGTATAGAATGTGATTTTACAAATCATCCAGTGTTGGAACCGTCCTTTTTATATGGTGCATATCCGCCAAAAGACTTGCGGCATAAATTCCTTATGGCACCGGAATGTGATGCAGAGCATCTGACTAAGGATGTCTTGCCGGAGGGATTTGAAATGATTCCTTTGCCGGGACACTTTTTTGATATGGTGGGATTTCGGACATCAGATGATGTGGTATATCTGGCAGATTGCCTTTCAAGCAAAGAAACTCTGGATAAGTATCAGATTGGGTTTATTTATGATGTTGGAGCATACTTGAATACATTGGAGACAGTAAAAACACTGAAAGCCAAACTATTTGTACCAGCTCATGCTGCTGCAACAGAAGATATTGCAGATTTGGCACAATATAATATTGATAAAGTGCATGAAATTGCAGAGAAAATAATTGCGATTTGTGCTAAGCCGGTTCATTTTGAGAAAATCCTGCAGATGTTGTTTGCAGAGTATGGATTACAGATGAATTTTGAACAGTATGTACTTGTGGGAAGTACAGTTCGGTCTTATCTCGCGTGGTTGAAAGACTGTGGCAGGTTAACTGCTCGTTTTGAAGATAATCTGCTTCTTTGGGAGTGTTAACCTTTCCTGCCATAACCCACATCGACAGGGTCACTGCAAAACAGTAAGCATCTTCTTGGTGTATGATAATACTTTCTTATCTACTCCTGTCTGCTATATGTACCTGTATCTTTGCTTTTATTTTTTACAAAGAGGACTCTTTTTAGGAAAATGTTAGTATTTCTTAGCACTTGCTTTTGATGGTACGCAACCGTCGAAGTACTGTTTGAGTTTTACAGAAAATCGCAGCATATGTACGGCGCGACGATAACCTGTATTTGGCGTTTTCTAAATGAAGCATTCGACATCTTCGAT
>JAFUQM010000047.1 GCA_017472325.1 Lachnospiraceae bacterium | reverse complement strand
TTTTTTGGTGTATTTGGTATTTGGTCATACTTAATTATACCATGAATGGCAGGTTCTTCGGAGCCTGCTTTTCTATTTTTAGGTATAAAGATGGAGCTGCTGCTCCATAGATGATTACTCACCTATTTTGCAACAGCTCCTGATAAATATTGTAATCAATGTTGTGTGTTGGTTTGTGACGGGAATGATAATTGCTTGTTTTTACTGAAATGCATGACAAGCAAGGAAAGAAGACTTGTTCAATATGTAGTTTGCTGGAAGGATTTGTATGAGACAGAAATTGCTGAAAAGAAAGTATTAGGCTACTTTCTGCTACTGGCAGAGAGCTTGGACGGGGCGTTTTAATAAGGAAAACCTCGTTTTTAGTGATAATTCCACATAAAAAGGGAGTGTCGTAAAATTGCGACACTCCCTTTTTAGCGGAGACGGAGGGATTCGAACCCTCGTGCCCCGGAAGGCTAACGCATTTCGAGTGCGCCCCGTTATGACCACTTCGATACGTCTCCATTATGCACAGAGTAAAAAACACTGCTTAAATATTATATAAGCTAGAGATTTCTAAGTCAACCCAATTAAAAAATCATTTTACATACCAAATAATATCATATATAATTATTAATATGTATGGACGTGTCTATAATAATAGGCATGGAATACATTTTACTAAAATTTAAGTTAAGGGAGGAAGTCCTATGAAAAGAATTGGTATGTTAACAAGTGGCGGTGACTGTCAGGCTTTGAATGCAGCTATGAGAGGCGTTGTAAAAACTTTATTTACAAGCGGTGAAGAAGTTGAAATCTATGGATTTTTAGAAGGCTACAGAGGATTGATTTACGGTAATTTCCGTATGCTCACAGGAGCAGACTTTTCAGGAATTCTGACCAAAGGTGGAACAATTCTTGGAAGTTCCAGAACACCATTTAAGTTGATTAGAGAACCAGACGAAAATGGTCTTGATAAAGTAGAGGCAATGAAACAGAATTATTATAAATTGCAGTTAGATTGTCTCGTAATTCTGGGTGGAAATGGCACACATAAAACAGCCAATCTGTTAAGAGAAGAAGGACTGAATGTTATTACGCTTCCTAAGACAATTGACAATGATTTGTATGGAACAGATATGACATTCGGTTTCCAGAGTGCAGTGAATATCGCAACAGATGCAATTGACTGTATTCATACAACAGCAGCGTCTCATGGACGCGTATTCATTGTTGAAGTTATGGGACATAAAGTAGGCTGGTTAACTCTCAATGCTGGTATGGCTGGCGGTGCAGATATCATCCTGATTCCAGAGATTCCATATGATATTGATAAAGTAGTACAGGCAATTGAAGATAGAAAGAAACGTGGCAGCAAGTTTACAATTCTTGCAGTTGCGGAAGGTGCTATTTCTAAAGAAGATGCTAAGTTATCTAAAAAAGAATACAAAGAAAAATTGAAAAATAGTCCATATCCAAGTGTATCCTATGAGGTAGCAGCACAGATTCTGGAACGTACAGGTAACGAAGTGCGTGTAACAGTACCTGGACATACACAGCGTGGTGGTAGTCCATGTCCATATGACAGAGTATTTGCAAGTAGACTTGGTTCAGAAGCTGGTAAGCTTATTTTAGATGGCGAATATGGTTTTATGGTTGGATATAAAAATAGAGAAGTAGTAAAAGTTCCGTTAAAAGATGTTGCGGGTAAACTGAAAATGGTTTCTCCAGATGCAACAATTGTACAGGAAGCAAAAATGTTAGGAATTAGTTTTGGAGATTAATCATGTCGTACACAGCCCTTTACAGAAAGTTCCGTCCGAGTAATTTTGATGAGGTAAAAGGACAGGATCATATTGTAACAACACTTAAAAATCAAATAAAGGCGGAACGTATCGGGCATGCGTACTTATTTTGTGGAACACGAGGTACAGGAAAAACTTCCATAGCCAAAATTTTTGCAAAAACAGTAAACTGTGAGAATATAGTAAATGGTAATCCATGTGGTGAATGTGCAACGTGTAAAGCAATTGCTGCTGGCGCCAGTATGAACGTCATTGAGATTGATGCAGCTTCTAACAATGGTGTCGATAATATTAGAGAGATTGTAGATGAAGTATCCTATTCTCCAGCAGAAGGCAAATATAAAGTGTATATCATTGACGAGGTGCATATGCTCTCCATTGGGGCCTTTAATGCTTTGTTAAAAACATTGGAAGAGCCACCATCATATGTCATTTTTATTTTGGCAACAACAGAGGTGCATAAGATTCCGATTACAATTATGTCCAGATGTCAAAGATATGATTTTAAACGTATTACGATTGATACGATTACAGACAGACTCAAGGAACTGATGACGGCAGAAGAAGTACAGGTAGAGGATAAAGCGCTACGTTATATTGCCAAAACAGCTGACGGATCTATGAGAGATGCTTTGAGTCTTTTAGATCAGTGTATTGCATTCCATCTTGGACAGGAATTGACATATGATAAAGTGCTGGATGTTCTTGGTGCAGTAGATACAAGTGTGTTCAGCCGGTTGCTTCGTTTTGTGTTAGACAAAGATGTGCTGGGCTCGATAGAACTGTTAGAAGAAATTGTAATGCAAGGACGCGAATTGACGCAGTTTGTTGTAGATTTTACGTGGTATTTAAGAAATCTTCTTCTTGTTAAAACATCTGACAATATAGAAGATGTGATTGATGTATCAACTGATAACCTGATACGTCTCAAAGAAGAAGCAGAGCTTGCAGAGATGAATACGATTATGCGCTATATTCGTATTTTTTCAGAATTGTCAGGACAGTTAAAGTATGCCGCACAGAAGCGTATTTTAATTGAACTTGCACTGATAAAATTATGCAGACCGAATATGGAGAAAAATACCGAATCACTGCTTGAAAGAGTACGTGATTTAGAACAAAAAATAGAGAATGGTGTTGTTCCAGTGGCAGCAGCTTCGATAACGAGTATGGAAGGTGTAGGACAGCAGTCACAATCAACGTTTCCTAAGCCAGAACTTCCAAAAGCAATTCCGGAAGATGTGAAAGTGGCAGTTGAGAAATGGCAGTCCGTGATTGCACAGACTGCAGGTCCCATGAAAATATATTTACGTTCGGCAAAACTTAGTCTTGGTGGTGATAACAGACTCATGGTAGTGTTGGAGGATGGTCTGGCATCAGATTATTTTACAAAGCATGCTGAGAATAAAGAAAAGTTAGAAGAACTGCTTTCAGACACAGTGGGAAAACAGATAGAGGTAACCATTCAGGCGTTTGACGCAAGCAGACGCTTTGAGGAATCCTATGTGGATTTATCTAAGATAATTCACATGGAAATAGAGGAAGAAGATTAATATTTAGGAGGATGTAATAAAATGGCAAAACGTGGAGGATTTCCAGGAGGCGGTATGCCGGGTAACATGAATAATCTGATGAAACAGGCACAGAGAATGCAACGTCAGATGGAAGAAAGTCAGAAGGATCTTGAGTCCAAAGAATTTTCTGCAAAGGCAGGCGGTGGTGCAGTTGAAGTAACTGTAACTGGCAAAAAGGAAGTAGTAAAAGTAAAACTTGCAGAAGAAGTGGTAGATCCAGATGACATTGAAATGTTAGAAGATTTAATTGTAGCTGCTACCAATGAAGCTCTACGCATGGCAGAAGAAGCAAATGCAGAAGTGATGAATAAAATGGCAGGTGGATTAGGCCTAGGCGGAGGCTTCCCGTTCTAATGGACTTATATAGCGGATACATTAATAAATTAATAGAAGAACTATCTGGACTTCCTGGCATCGGTGCCAAATCAGCAGGCAGACTTGCGCTCCATTTGATTAATATGCCCAAAGACAGAGTGCAGCGTTTGGCGAAAACAATCATAGATGCCAAAGAAAATGTCAGATATTGCAATACCTGCTATACATTGACGGATAACGAAACATGTCCAATTTGTGCTAATAGTAAAAGAGATCATAGTGTGATTATGGTAGTTGAGAATCCGAGAGATCTGGCTGCATATGAGAAAACCGGTAAATATGAAGGAATTTATCACGTATTACACGGTGCAATTTCTCCTATGATTGGGATTGGTCCCAATGATATAAAATTAAAAGAACTGATGCAGCGTTTAGAAGGAGACGTGCAGGAAGTTATTATTGCAACGAATTCCAGCCTGGAAGGTGAGACAACAGCAATGTACATTAGCAAGTTAATTAAACCGACAGGTATTAAGGTGACAAGAATTGCCAGTGGTGTTCCCGTTGGTGGTGACCTTGAATATATTGATGAGATTACACTTTTGCGCGCTTTGGAAGGCAGAGTGGAATTATAGTCCAATAAGGCGGCTCGTGAAACGTGCCGGCGTTTGGTGGATATAGTAGCCTGCAAGACAGGCAGTTTTTTCTTCTAGTGAAGGAAAAATATTAGAACAAAAGATTTGTTGGAGGGAATAAAGAAATGGAAAAACAATTATTTGGTACAACTGCAGATGGTAAAGATATTTATCTTTATACAGTAGAAAATAGCAAAGGAATGAAAGCACAGGTTATGAACTTTGGTGCTAATCTTGTAAACTTATTTGTTCCTGATAAAAATGGTAATGTAGCAGATGTTACACTTGGATATGATCAGCTTGAAAAATATTATACTAATGGCAGCAATTTTGGTGCAGTCATTGGACCAAATGCAAACAGAATTGCAGGAGCTGCTTTTGAACTGGACGGTGTGCGCTATGAACTGACAGCCAATGATGGCGAGAACAATCTGCATAGCCATGCTGAAAAAGGATTCCAGAAAAAAGTATGGGCTGTAACAGAAGGTGACAACAGTGTCACATTTACTGTGGAGAGTCCTGATGGAGAAATGGGCTTCCCGGGCAATAAGAAAATGAGTGTTACATATACAGTAACAGAAGAGAATGAATTGAAGATTGTATATGATGCAGAAAGTGATAAAAATACAATTATAAATCCAACGCATCACGCATACTTTAATCTTGCGGGACATGATGCAGGTAGTAGTGAAGATCATATTCTTTGGATGAAAGCAAGTCATTATACTCCAGTTGTAAAAGGCGCAATTCCAACAGGTGAAATTGCACCAGTAGCAGGTACAGTTATGGACTTTACAACACCAAAGAGAATGGGTGATGACATTAATGCTGATTTTGAACAGTTGGTTCTGACAGGCGGATATGACCATAACTGGGTAGTAGATGACTGGAATGGAGAAGTGCAATTAATTGCAACAGCAGAAGACCCAGTGAGTGGAAGAAAGATGAGTGTTTATACAGATATGCCAGGAGTACAGCTTTATGCTGGTAACTTCATTGGTGAGGAAACTGGAAAAGGCGGCGCACAATATCGTGACAGAAGTGGACTGTGCCTTGAAACACAATATTATCCTAATACCGCCAATACACCTTCTTTCCCATCAGCTGTATATGGACCAGACAGAGCATTACATTCTACAACGATTTACAAATTTGAATAATAGCATAAAAGAAGAGACTGTTGTAAAATAGCAGGCATCTTCATGGTGTATGATAATACTTTCTTATCTGTTAATATCTATTATGTTTATTTGTATCTTGCTTTTTATTTTATGCGCTGGGTACTCTTTTCAGAAAAATGTTAGTATTTCTTAGCAGCTGATTTTGATGGTACGCAACCGTCGAAGCACTGT
>JAFUQM010000046.1 GCA_017472325.1 Lachnospiraceae bacterium | reverse complement strand
GGCGGGAATGCTCGCCCGTACTTGACATGCCTGCTAAGAGCTGTTATACATAAAGCAAGGGCTGAAAGCTCACACTGAGAGCCTTCAGCCCAATCATTATCATAGAAGATTAGTATTTACAGACTTTTCTTCACAGTCTCCAAAATATCGGTGCAACGGCTCTTTTGTTGATTATTTATTACTGTTCAATTTCTTCGTCGGTTTCCGTTTCGTCCTTTTCTTCACTAGGTTCGGGAAGTGTCATTAGAACCTTTTCAATTCTATTTTGGTTAAGCTCTGCAACCTTTAAAGTAATGCCATCAGGTGTTTTTACTTCTTCGTCCTGTGTTGGAAGTTTATCTAACAACTGGATGATAATACCACCGATAGAATCGTAGTCTTCAGATTCTAAGGAAGTTCCAATTGCATCATTGATATCATCCAATTTCATACCACCTGCAATTAAATATTGGCGTTCTCCCACTTCTTTTAACAAATCTTCTTCATCCGCATCATATTCATCACGAATTTCACCAACGATTTCTTCTAATAAATCTTCTAATGTAATCATACCGACAGTAGCACCGTATTCGTTGAGAACAAAGGCAACGCTGAGAGAGTTCTTGCGCATTTCTAACATCAGGTCGGTAGTTTTTTTGAATTCATATGTGTAATAAGCTTCACGGAGAATGTCCGCTGGCTTAAATGTATCATAGTCTTGGATTAACAGGAAATCCTTTACGTTGATAAGACCAACAATGTTATCGGTTTCATCCTTATAAACAGGAAGTCTTGTGTACATAGATTCCCGGAAGATAGCAAGTGCTTCTTCGTAAGTAGCATCAATACTTAATGTTGTCATGTCAATTCTTGGAATCATAATGTCTTTGGCAAGTGCATCGCCAAAATCAAACACATTATAAATCAGCTCGCGTTCTTCAGACTCAATTACGCCATCTTCATGACTAACTTCTACGTAAGTACGTAATTCACTTTCTGTCATCGCGTCCACTCGTTTGTTCGGGTCAATGCCAAGAAGACGTAATATTCCACCAGCAATCAAATCTACAATAAAAATGACTGGTGTTAATACCCACATCAGACCATAGATTGCAGGAGCATATACAAGAGAAATTTTTTCTGCATAACATCTTGCCCATGTCTTAGGAACAATTTCGCCGCACATGAGAATTACGAGAGTCAGTATACCTGTAGCAATGCCGACTGCATAATTTCCAATTGCTTCAATGGCGAATGTGGTTGTAAGTGAAGATGCACTCAAATTTACAATGTTGTTACCGATAAGAATAGCACTAATCATTTTGCTGTAATTATCTAAAATTTTTTCGACCGTAGCAGCGCGGGTATTCCCTTCCTCCACCAATGTACGGATTCGAATTTTGTTTACCGTAGAAAGTGCTGTTTCTGCTGACGAGAAAAATGCAGACAAAATAACAAGAATCACAATCACGGTCAGTTGTATGACACCTGTGGTATCCAATTTAAAAATCACTCCTTTTGTAAAATATCATTAATATTACAAAACTACTAAGAAATTGTCAAGTTATTCAGGGATTCAGAATATATATAGAAAAGAAAAATAAACAAGCAGGAAAATATCTGCTTGAGGAAAGGAAATAACAGTATGGCAGGAAAAACATTACCCAATATGAGTACGTCTAGCATAGGCAGATATATTTTCTTATTAAAAACACTTTTGTTTTCTTACATTATGACAGGGGGATTATTATTATTACTGGCGTTTATGCTATACCAATTTAAATTGCAGGAGACTATTGTATCTATCGGCATCATTTTCATATACATTATATCTACTTTTTTGGCAGGATTTATCACTGGTAAAAAGTTTGGTGAGAAGAAATTCATATGGGGACTTGTGGTAGGCAGTGCTTACTTTATTATATTGCTTATAGTGTCCTTATGTGTGAACCAGGGTGTTGCCGATATCGCCAATGACCTATTTACGACATTCTTGATGTGTGCTGGAAGCGGCATGCTTGGAGGTATGTTGAGCTGATACTTTTACAAATTTTCAAAAAACTCTTTCCCTAGTCAAAAACTTATGCTATACTAATGCCAATGAAATTTTATAACAATTTACATATAAGGAGGCTATGTTATGAAACACATCAAAACATTAAGCACAAGAGATTTAAAAGAATCTATGAAAAAAGGCGGTTGCGGTGAATGTCAGACATCCTGCCAGTCAGCTTGTAAAACATCCTGTACAGTAGGAAATCAGAGCTGCGAACAGGTAAAATAATTCATACGGTGTTTTGTAAGCAGCGAGATAATCGCTGCTTATTATACGTTAACACACAGAAAGGAAGTACCATTTCGTGATACATCAATATAAAAACAACGGATACAATATTGTTTTAGATGTAAACAGCGGTTCAGTGCATGTTGTGGACGATTTAGTTTACGATTTGATTCAGGCACTGGAACCAGGCATCAAGGAACATAAAAAAGAAGCTGTTGGGATACAGGATGGACTTGTAACAAAACTGGCAGCAGACATAATCAAAGAGAATACATTACCCTATACACAGGCTGATTTGGAAGAAGCAGCAGAGGAAATCGAAGCTTTGTATGAAGCTGGATTGTTGTATACGGATGATATATATGAGAAATATATTGGAGAATTTAAGAATAGAGAAACGGTGGTAAAAGCACTTTGCCTGCATATCGCACATGATTGTAATCTTGCGTGCAGATATTGTTTTGCAGAAGAAGGAGAATATCATGGAAGACGTGCTCTTATGAGCTATGAAGTAGGAAAGAAAGCATTAGATTTCTTAGTAACAAATTCGGGAAATCGAGTGAATCTTGAAGTTGATTTCTTTGGTGGAGAGCCACTTATGAACTGGCAGGTAGTCAAAGACCTTGTTGCTTATGGTAGAAGTCTGGAAAAGCCACATAATAAAAAATTCCGTTTTACGTTGACAACAAACGGTGTTCTATTAAATGATGAGATTTTAGAGTTTGCCAACAAAGAAATGAGTAATATTGTTTTAAGCATTGATGGCAGACAGAATGTACATGATTATATGCGTCCGTTCCGTGGAGGACAGGGCAGTTATGAGAGAATTGTACCAAAGTTCCAAAAGGTTGCAGAAAGCCGTAACCAGATGGACTATTATGTACGTGGTACGTTTACACACCATAATATGGACTTTGCAGAGGATGTAATGCATCTGGCAGATCTTGGCTTTAAGCAAATTTCTGTAGAGCCGGTTGTGGCAGATGAGAAAGAGGATTATGCATTAAAGCCAGAAGATGTACCAGCATTATTAGAAGAATATGATAAACTTGCACTCGAATTGTTAAAACGTCAAAAAGAAGGCAAGGGAGTTAACTTCTTCCACTTTATGATTGATTTGCAAGGAGGTCCTTGCGTAGCGAAGCGATTATCGGGCTGTGGCTCTGGTACAGAATATCTTGCGGTAACACCGTGGGGCGATTTTTATCCATGTCACCAATTTGTTGGACAAGAGGAATTCTTAATGGGAAATGTGGATGACGGCATCGTTAACACAGAAATCCGCGATACATTTAAAACTTGCAATGTGTATGCAAAAGAGAAATGCAAGAATTGTTTTGCAAAATTCTACTGCAGTGGTGGCTGTGCTGCCAATGCATATAACTTCCACGGGGATATTCATGATGTGTATGATCTGGGATGTGAATTGCAAAGAAAGCGCGTAGAATGCGCAATTATGATAAAAGCGGCATTAGCCGATGAAGAAAAGGAGAATGAAAATGAAGAAAAGTAGAGCAGTCATTACGCTGATTCTTACAGTACTTGCCATTGTTGCATTAGGATGGGTTTCAGTGAATGGTATTGGTGAGGATAAAAAGGGTTCCGCTGGTAATATTAAGCAGGGACTTGACCTCGCTGGTGGTGTCAGCATTACCTATCAGGCTGTAGGAGACGAAGAACCATCAAGTGAAGATATGGCAGATACAATTTACAAGTTACAGCAACGTGTGGAAGGCTATAGTACAGAAGCTGTTGTGTATCAGGAAGGAACAGACCGTATCAATATTGAGATTCCAGGTGTGTCTGATGCGAATGCAATCTTAGAAGAACTTGGACGTCCAGGTTCCCTCTATTTTATGGATATGGAAGGCAATATTGTTCTGACAGGTACACAGATTTCTAATGCACAGGCTGGTACTTATGCAGATGAAATGGGTAACACACAGATTGTTGTAGAATTGAAATTGACAGAAGATGGAACAGCTGCTTTTGCACAGGCAACAACAGAAGCGGCAGTAAATCAGGACATTATTTATATTGAATATGATGGTAATGTTATTAGTGCACCAAGTGTAAATGAACCAATTCTTGATGGTGTAGCAGTCATTACAGGTATGGCTTCTATAGAAGAAGCAGAGAAACTTGCTTCTACCATTCGTATTGGTGGATTGAAATTGGAATTAGAAGAACTTCGTTCTAATGTTGTAGGTGCCCAGCTTGGGGAAGCAGCAATTGAGTCTAGTTTGCTTGCTGGTTTTGTGGGATTTTTACTTGTTGTAGTATTTATGCTTGCTGTTTATTTCTTACAAGGTTTTGCAGCATCTTTGGCACTTGCAATTTACGTTGGCTTAACTGTTGTAACATTAAATGCGTTTGATGTTACATTAACACTTCCAGGTATTGCCGGTATCATTCTTTCTATTGGTATGGCAGTCGATGCTAATGTTGTTATTTTTGCAAGAATCAGAGAAGAACTTGCAACAGGTAAAACTGTAAAATCAGCTATGAAAATTGGATACCAGAAAGCGCTCTCTGCAGTTGTGGATGGTAATATCACCACTTTGATTGCGGCACTTGTACTCTGGCTTAGAGGCTCTGGTGGTGTCAAGGGCTTTGCAACTACACTGGCAATCGGTATTGTGTTATCCATGTTCACAGCACTGGTAGTAACCAAAATGATTATGCAGGCAATGTTTGCACTTGGTCTGAAGAGTGAAAAATTATATGGTGTTGGTAAAGAAAGAAAAACAATCCAATTCTTATCTAAAAAAGGTATCTTCTTTGGTGTATCAATCGCTGTGATTGCAGCAGGATTTATCTGCATGGGATTAAATAAGGCAAATCCTGATATGGGACAGATTTTAAATTACAGTATGGAATTCAGAGGCGGTACAGCCACAAATGTAACGTTTAATGAGGATTTAACGATTGAAGAAATTGATGCTGATGTTATACCTGTAATTGAGAATGTGATTGGAGCAGGCAATATCCAGACACAGAAGGTATCTGGAACCACAGAGGTTATTATTAAAACAAGAACCTTGTCAGTCGAAGAAAGAGAAGCTGTAAACACAGCATTAGCTGACAATTTTGGTGTAGATACAGAGAAAATTACAGCAGAGACAATCAGTTCTACAATCAGTAATGAAGTAAAAAAAGATACTATTATTGCAGTTGTGATTGCAACTTTGTTAATGCTTGTTTACATTTGGTTTAGATTCAAAGATATCCGTTTTGGTGCAAGTGCTGTTATCGCATTATTACATGACGTACTTGTTGTTTTGGCATTCTATGCAGTTGCTAAGGTTTCTGTAGGCAGTACATTTATTGCATGTATGTTAACAATTGTCGGATATTCCATCAACGCTACAATTGTTATTTTTGATAGAATCAGAGAAAATCTTACTGAGATGAAAAAAGCAGAATTAAAGGATATTGTTAATGTAAGTATCACACAGACATTATCCAGAAGTATGTTTACTTCTTTGACAACTTTCTTTATGGTTGCTGCCCTCTATGCGTTTGGTGTAACATCTATTCGTGAATTTGCACTTCCATTGATGGTTGGTATTGTATGCGGAACTTATTCTTCTGTATGTATTACAGGTTCATTATGGTATGTTTTAAAAACAAAAATTAAGAAAAAATCCAATTAATGGGACTTGATTCCACTGCGTATCTATTGTACGCTAAAGACAGTGGATGCATGAAAGGGATGTGACTTATGCAGTTACATCCTTTTTTTGCGAAACGTGATAGCGTATGGTAGAACTTTAGGAGGCTTTAAAATGCGAAAGAGAATATGGATCATATTATTATCCGCATGTCTGATTCTAAATTCCACACAAACAACGGCACTAGGGGCTGGTGGAATAATATATACAATGGAGTCTGGGGGAATACAGCCAGGCGTCGTGGCAGTTAGTGACAGCAATAATGTAAAGAGTGTACAGAGTGAGCGTGTATTGGATGATGAGATAGAGGCAGAAGATACGATAGTGTCTGAATATAACGTAGAGGCAGAAGATGCAATCACTATAGCGCATACTATCAGTGAAAATGCTGCTGCTAGTGAGAATGGCAGTGCTAGTGAAAATGCTACTGTCAGTGAGAATGGCAGTGCTGGTGAAAATGCTGCTAGTGAGAATGACAGTACTAGCGAAAATGCTACTGTCAGTGAGAATGACAGTGTTAGTGAAAATGCTACTGTCAGTGAGAATGGCAGTGTTAGTGAAAATGCTACTGTC
>JAFUQM010000045.1 GCA_017472325.1 Lachnospiraceae bacterium | reverse complement strand
TAATGCCGTGTTTTTTACATACTTCAGCAGCAATAGCAAACTGTTCATTTGTTTCAAGTTTTGTTCTGCCAGAACCGATAATATCAAAACCACCTGTATTTCTGAACTGGTTGATATATTCATCATCAAAGATTAAGTAATCATCTTCAATAAGTCCGCTTGGACCGCCTTTGAAACCATAAAGTTCGTTTTCTTTGTTTGTTGCTTTTAAAGCATCATATAAACCACAAACAACATTGTGTCCACCAGGAGCCTGTCCACCGGAAAGGATAACACCTACAACCTGTTTTTTAGCTTCGGATGTATTCTGACCTTTCTGGAATGTGATTTCCTTTTTACCATAAGTATTAGGGAAAAGGGCTTTGATTTTTTCCTGATCAGCTACGCTCTGAGTTTCTGCGCCTTCTTTTACACAAATATCGGCAATACCGTTTCTAAGCATTCCAGGAAGCTTAGGAGTATACTCATATCTAGCTTTTTGTAATGGTGAAATTTTCATAACTACGTCTCCTTTTTATATTTTTATACAGCATAATTCTAATATATTTTAGTTATAAAGTAAACCGTTGTCGCAATAAAATTCTGAAATTAGGTTGTCTTTTTGCAGAGAAACAGATAAAATTATAGTAGTATGCAATATAAGGGATGTATTGTAATGCGATATAAAATTATATAATCTTACCTAAGAGGAAAGGGGTACTAAACACTATGACAGAAAAACAATACAGAAAAGCTGATTCTATGGTATTACCAATCGTAATAGTTGTCATGGCAGGAATTTTTCTAAACATGCTAGGGATGATTGCAACAGGAGCTGCATCAACAAAACTCTATATTGTTACTGTAGCAAGTATAGTAGGTATAGTGGTTGATATTATTGTATATTGTAAGATGAAAGGATCCAGACTTTGCGGGGTAATCATGCCGATGGTAGCAGTGGCTGTATACTTGGTAATGGTATTCTGTGTGGATGCACTATTCTTTTATATTCTAGTAGCAGCTATTTTTGTCATTGAGATGGCATATTTAGATTATGGAAGAATCGTATTGACAGGTGTGATTACAATACCTGTGTTTGTGATGAAGGCAATGATGTTAAGTAAAAAAGGACTGGCATCAATGACAGACGTTGGAACAACTATTGTAATTATGTTGTTTGTATTTATATCTGTACTGGTAATTACAAAAATATGGATTACTTTTAACAAAGAAAACATAGAAATTGTAAAAGAAGGTGCAGATAAACAGAAAGAAGCAAACGAGCGGATGACGCATGTATCCGAGAATATCATAGCTTATTTTGATGAGGCAAATGGATATGTACAGGAATTGACGACTGCCATTGATACGAGTAATGCTTCTATGCAGAATATTGCATCAAGTATTGAGAATACAGCACAGGCAATACAGGAGCAATCACAGATGTGCCAGGATATTCAAGATAATACACAGAATGCAAAAGCGCAGACAGATGTTATGGTAAGCGCTTCAAGCAAGGCATTGGAAGATGTTTCACATGGTGCAAAAGCAATGGAAGAATTGCATAATCATGCACAGAATGTAGAAAAAGAAAATAAAGAGACAGTAGAATATGTAGAAGCGCTGAATGAGAGAACGAAAAAGGTTGCTAACATTTTAAGCACAATTGTAAATATTTCTTCACAGACGAATCTTTTGGCATTGAATGCTTCTATTGAAGCAGCACGAGCAGGAGAAGCAGGCAAAGGATTTGCTGTAGTTGCTGATGAAATCAGAGAGCTATCAGAACAGACACAAAAAGCAACTGAGAATATCACAGCTATCCTGACAGAACTAAATCAGGATGTTACTAGTGTTACAACAAGTATCAATCATTCGGTTGAGGTTGTTGGTGAGCAGAATCGTTTGATTGAAGAGACAAAGGGGAAATTTGATGCAATTGATCAAGGCGTAAATGAACTCATATCTGTTATTCAGAGCTTCAAGCAAGTGATTGATGATATTACAGAGTCTGCAGGAGTTATTGCAGATGGTATTACAGGCTTGTCTGCAAATAGTGAAGAAGTTGCCGCTGTGTCGAATGAAGGAACACAGTTAATGACAAAGGCTGTTGAAAATATGGATAAAGTTAATGTTACACTTGCGAATATCTATCAGATAGCACAGGAGTTGCGAGTGGAATAATATAGTATGTAGTAAGAGGGAGTAAGAACTTCTGGAGAATGAATCTTCAAAAGTCGGATTTCTAAGTCTGGCTTTTGAAGAATAAAATTTGTTCTCTAGGAGTTTTTTTTGTAAAAGCAAGCGAAGGAAATAGCGTCTTAAAATCTGGAAATAAATTCCACAAATCCTATTGACAAACTATGAAATGAAGAGTAGATTTATTGTATACCAAACATATAGGGATTGAAGGAAATGGAGGCTTTCGTTATGAGACTTATATTTTTTATGTTAAGACATAATTATAGAAATGGACGAATGTGTAGCTGTTTTACTGATTATTGCAGAGTATAAATTTGAAGCATAAAGAAAGAAGGTAAAAAATATGGCATATAGATTTGAAACATTACAGTTACACGTAGGACAGGAACAGGCAGACAGTGCAACAGATGCAAGAGCAGTTCCAATTTATCAGACAACATCATATGTATTTCATGATTCTGCACATGCTGCAGCAAGATTTGGATTGAGTGATGCTGGAAATATTTACGGTAGATTAACCAATTCTACACAGGATGTATTAGAAAAAAGAATTGCAGCATTAGAGGGTGGCGTTGCAGCGCTTGCTCTCGCATCGGGAGCAGCTGCAATTACATATACGATAGAGGCACTGGCAAAGGCTGGGGAGCATATTGTAGCACAGAAAACAATTTATGGAGGCAGCTATAACCTATTAGCCCATACATTGCCAAGACAAGGAATTAGCACAACATTTGTAGATGCGCATAATTTGCAAGAAGTAGAAGATGCGATACAGGAGAACACGAAAGCAATCTATTTAGAGACATTAGGGAATCCTAATAGTGATATTCCTGACATAGAAGCAATTGCAGAGATTGCACATAAACATCAACTGCCATTGGTAATCGATAATACATTTGGTACACCATATCTTATCAAACCTATTCAATATGGTGCGGATATCGTGGTTCATTCAGCAACTAAGTTTATCGGAGGACATGGGACTTCTTTGGGTGGCATTATCGTAGATTCTGGTAAATTTAATTGGAAACAGTCTGGCAAGTATCCAGACATTGCAGAAGCAAATCCAAGCTATCATGGTATCTCCTTTGTTGATGCAGTAGGAGAGGCAGCCTTTGTTACGTATATTCGTGCGATTCTGCTGAGGGATAAAGGTGCGTGCATCTCACCTTTCAATGCGTTTCTTTTATTACAAGGTGTAGAAACATTATCTCTTCGTCTGGATAGACATATAGAAAATACGAAAAAAGTGGTTGAATTCTTACAGCAGCATCCAAAGGTACGTCTTGTAAATCATCCATCGCTTCCAGACCATCCAGACCATGCACTGTACGAGAAATATTTTCCTAACGGTGCCGGCTCAATTTTTACCGTCGATATTCAAGGGGGAAAAGAAGAAGCGCATAAGTTTATTGACAGCTTAAAGATATTCTCATTGCTGGCTAATGTAGCGGACGTAAAAAGTCTGGTGATTCATCCAGCAACAACAACCCATTCCCAGCTAACAACACAGGAGTTAGAGGAACAAGGAATCTATGATAGTACTGTAAGATTGTCTATTGGTACAGAGCATGTACTGGATATTTTGGAGGATATTGAGCAGGCGCTTGCACAGATTTAAGACAAAATATCTTGACATATATAGATAGCCGATATAATATATAGATATCCGATATATAGGATATCTATATATGTGTGTCAATAGTATGACATATGAGACATCTAGAAATAGATAAAAAAGAAAAGGAGCAATATATATGGCAGTAGATAAAACATTGATATCTGGGAGTATGACAATGCTATTATTAAAGTTGTTATCGGAAGGTGATAAATATGGTTATGAGATGATAGATACATTAAGACAGCGTTCTGAGAATGTATTTGAGCTGAAAGCAGGGACACTGTATCCTCTTTTACATAGTATGGAGAGCAAAAACCTTCTGACCTCTTATGAAAAAGAGGTACTAGGTAAGACAAGAAAATATTACAGTATTACCAAAGAAGGAAGAAAAATGTTAAGAGCAAAAGAGGCTGAGTGGCAGCAATACGCGCAGGCAGTTGCAAATGTGTTGACAGCGGGGGTATAAACAATGGAAGAATATATGAAAAATTTGACGGAACAGATTCGTCATAAGAAGGCACGTACTGCTGTGGAAGAAGAAATCAGACAACATATTGAAGAGCAGATAGAAAGCTATGAAGTTTCTGGAATGGAACATGATGAAGCTGTTAGAAGAGCCATAAGAGATATGGGAGATCCTGTGACAGCGGGGATTGAATTAGACAGAATTCATCGTCCAAGGATGGCATGGGGAATGGTAAGCATCATTGCGATTATAAGTCTATGTAGTATTTTGCTACAAATGGTAATTGGGCAAAATGATACAGAACTTGGATGGAATCATGTAATTAAACATGCCGTCCATATTGTGACAGGATTTGGTGTAATGCTTCTTGTATACAGACTGGATTATACTTTTATCGGAAGATATGCGAAATGTATGACTGTTTTACTAGCGGTATATTTTTGCGCTAATATATTTTTTGTTGGATTAGAAATGAATGGAGCAAGAGCCTGGGCATACATTCCTGGAATTGGTGTAATCTCACTACGAGTATTGCAGTATTTATTTATTCCGCTTTACGCGGGAATCTTATATACATATCGTGGCAGTGGGTATGTGGGGGTTGTAAAAAGTATTTTATGGATGTTACTTTCCATCTTTATTAGTAGATGTTTGTACTCAGTAACTGTTATGTTGCAATTAATCTTTATTATGGCGTTGTTGCTTTCTTTTGCTGTATACAAAAATTGGTTTCAAATCAAGAAGATACCATTTCTTGTTGGATTATGGACCTGTTTGGTGGTGGTGCCAGCAGTATGTCTTTTCTTTGCCATACGCTTGGAGTGGATGGCAACATATCGTATTGAGAGAATACGGGCAATGTTTTCGCTAACACAGAGGGCAGAGAATTATTTGGCATTACGTATCAGAGAATATATGAATAGCAGTTTGGTGTTTGGGAACAGTGGTACTCCATTTGAAGGATATATGCCGTCCTATGAAAGTGAACATGTGATGGTATTTATAGCATCTTACTATGGGATTGCGATAGCAGTATTGGCATTTGTTGTGCTGCTTTGTCTTTCTATTAGAATGTTTGGTATTTCTTTGAGACAAAAAAATCAGCTTGGCATGATAATTGGTTGTGGGTGTGGACTTGTTTTTGTGATGCAGATATGTGTGCATCTGATTGTGAATACTGGTCTGACAGCAACAACAACATGGTTACCATTCTTTTCCTCAGGAGGGACAGGAATTTTAGTCAGCTATATTCTGCTAGGCATTGTACTTAGTATCTATCGCTACAAGGAAATATTGCCAAACAATATAAAAATTCTGCCGACAAATGTAAAAGGATTGAAGATACCTAGAATATCTATTATAATAGAAAGATAAAATAGATGAACAGGGTGGATGCATATGATAATTACAGTAACAATGAATCCGGCAATTGATAAGACGATTACTATTCCGGCATTTGTACATGGCGGACTCAACAGAATACAGACAATGGAAAGTGATATCGGTGGAAAAGGGATTAACGTTTCTAGAACAATAAAAGTACTTGGTGGACTTTCTAAGGCAATTGGATTTGCTGGAGGCAATGGCGGAGAGAGGATCCGTACATCTTTAAAGCAGATAGGGATACAGACGGATTTTATTCCGGTAAATGGGGAGACCAGATGCAATACAAAAATTGTAGAAGCTGACGGAGTAGTAACCGAGTTAAATGAACCAGGGGCGGAAGTAACTCCGATGCAGATAGAGGCGCTGTTGCGTATTGTGAATGCTTATGCAGCGGAAGGTGCATTGTTTGTATTATCAGGCAGTGTACCAAAGGGAGTACCTGTGGATATTTATGCGCGTATTACGGAAAATGTACATATGAAGGGCGGTAAAGTTCTTTTAGATGCAGATGGTGAATTATTCCGTAAAGCATTAGATGCAAAACCGGATATTATCAAACCAAATCGTATGGAGCTGGAAAGCCTCTATGGGGTACAGGATGCCAGTCTGGAGGAATTACGTTCTATGGGAGAAAAATTCATAGAACAGGGAATTAGCAAAGTTGCAATATCTCTTGGTAGTGAAGGTGCAATCTTTTTGGAAAAAGAAAAAGCCCTTTATGGAAAAGGACTTCAGGTTAAGGCCAATTCAACAGTTGGTGCCGGTGATGCCATAGTAGCAACATTGGCGTATGCTTGGGAGAGAAAGATGACTATGGAACAGTATGCTCCACTTGCCATTGCAGCATCTGCAGGTGCTGTTACAACAGTAGGAACCAAACCGCCAACACGTGAAGTGGTAAATTCATTATTAGAAAAAGTAGAGATGGTGACGCTTTAAATCCAGCCACCATCTAATGTAATAATTTGACCAGTCAGATAAGAAGGTGCATCGGCAAGCTGTAATGTCAGTTTGGCAACTTCATCAGCCTGACCTAATCTGTCTGCGGGAATTTCTTCCCGCAGATTTTTTATATCCTCTTCATCAAATACTTTATTCATATCTGTATCAATCACGCCACAGGCAATAGCGTTAACTTGAATATTACTTGGTGCCAGCTCCTTTGCCAGCGCTTTTGTAAAAGCGTTAATTCCACCTTTGGAAGTCGAATAGGCGACTTCCATAGAAGCTCCAACATTACCCCATACAGAAGAGATGTTAATGATACGCCCACTTTTATGTGTAAGCATCAGTGGAATGGTGTGTTTGCTTGTGTAAAAAACAGAAGTTAAGTTTGTGTCGATTACCTGATGCCATTCACATACATCCATATCGGATAAAAGACCAATATGGGAAATTCCGGCATTGTTTACTAATACATCAAGTGTATCAATATGATGAAACATTTCTTCTACAAAAGTATAGTCACCTAAATCACCAATAAAAGTAGAAACCGTGATGTTGTAATCACGTTCCAGTTCACTGGCAAAAGCTATCAGTGCATCCTTAGAATGAATACACGTAATATATAAATCGTATCCGGCAGCAGCGAATGCAACAGCAATTGCTTTGCCAATACCGCGGGAAGCACCAGTAATTAAGGCTTTTTTCTTCATAACATTCTCCAATCTACGATATAATCAAAAAAATTTTATCAAATTTATTTCTTCATATCAATAAAAATCCATTGGTAAAAAAGTCATAATAGGGTATAATATACGCGAACACAATGAGTCAAGCGGCTGTGAAGAGGCCACTTGATGAATGTGAGCGAGCCATGATGGAGAGAAGCGGAATCATGGAAAAGCGAACAGAAGAATCAAGTGGCAGTGAAACAGCCATTTGACGAATGTGAGCGAGCCATGATGGAGAGAAGCGGAATCATGGAAAAGCGAACAGAAGAATCAAGTGGCAGTGAAACAGCCATTTGACGAATGTGCGTGAGCCATGATGGAGAGAAGCGGAATCATGGAAAAGCGAATAGAAGAATCAAGAGGCCACTTGATGTAAATGGAGGCAAAGAGATGTTAGATGTTATTATAATTGGTGCTGGACCAGCAGGACTGACAGCAGCTATTTATGCAAAAAGAGCAGGATTATCTGCCCTTGTAATAGAAAAAAATATTATGGGAGGCGGACAGGTTCTTACAACCTATGAAGTAGATAATTATCCTGGTTTGCCAGGTGTTGGTGGCTTTGATCTTGGTATGAAATTCAAAGAACATGCTGATAAAATGGAAGCAGAGATAAAAAGCGAAGAAGTAATTGAGCTGCAGCTTGACGGTGCTGTAAAAAAAGTGACTACTGAAAATGGCACATACGAAACCAGGGCAGTCGTGCTTGCAACAGGTGCTTCCCACGCACATTTGCAAGTACCAGGAGAGGAAGAATTGGCTGGCATGGGTGTGTCTTATTGTGCAACGTGTGACGGTGCTTTCTTCCGAGGAAGAACCACAGTGGTGGTTGGCGGTGGTGATGTAGCAATTGAGGATGCTATTTTTCTTGCGAGAACTTGTGAAAAAGTATATCTTGTACACAGAAGAGATACACTTCGCGGTGCTAAAATCTTACAGGAAGCCTTATTTGCGTTGCCTAATGTAGAAGTATTATGGGATACTGTGGTAGAGCGTATTGAAGGAGAAGATGCAGTAGAAGCTGTGATACTTAAAAATGCAAAAACAGGACAGGAAAGTAGATTAGAAACAGCAGGCGTATTCATTGCGGTAGGAATCAGACCAAATATAGAAGGGATTCCTTCTTATATTGAACAGGATGAGGCTGGTTATATTATTGCTGCTGAAGATGGGGTAACCAATACGTCAGGTGTCTTTGTTGCAGGAGACCTTAGAACAAAACCATTGCGTCAGATTGTAACGGCAGTTGCAGATGGTGCCAATGCCATTACAAGCGTACAAAAGTATCTGTTGGAAGCAGGTGTATAACAGAACTTTGTATAAGATTTTGTATAAGATAAGGTATAGTTACCTTGTAAATGTTTCAAAATTGTAACAAATTCATATACCATTTTAGAATGAGGGAAAAGGGACAGACACATTTGTCTGTCTTCTTTTTTGAGTAAAAATGAGATATTTTATCATAAAGCAAGGAGGTTATTTGAAAGATTTAGTACTTTTATCATATATCTTGGGGTATGAGACCCATTTGGTAAATAGATGCAGTAGTTGACAAGGGGAATACAAGATGCTATATTTATTACTAGACTTAACAAATTTGTAACAATTTAACACGTATGAGTAGTTGAAAAACAAGTGTAAAAAATTTACATACAGATGATTTTTTACATCACAAATTTAAACTTTTGTTTAAATTTACAGGTTTTTAAGAATGGAGATTTTATGAAGCAGAAAGGCGTTAAGATTGCAGCGTTGGCACTTGCTGGAGTTCTGGTATGTACAACTTATCCAGTAAGTAGTGCAACTGGAGTAGCTACGTTATTTCCGGCAGCAGGATTTGCACTTGCTATTGGTGACGGTGTTCCGATTGGTGAAGTGATTGCAAGAGCAGACGCAGTAGAGAGCGCAGAACCAACAGAGATAAAAGTGAATACACAGTTAGAACTGGCATCTCAGACGGTAGCACAAGAGGATATATCACAGACAACGCTGACAGAGATAAAAGAGGAGCCGTTGGAGGAAGAAACAGAAGCTAGCGTTGATGCACCAGTGATTGATACAGCAATGAAAACAGACAATGATGAGACTTCAAAAGAACTGGAAACAGAGCCAGTTGATGAAGCAGTAGAACAGGAAGAAGTTCAGATTGTTGTTCCAGAATCAATTGTTGTAGCAAAAGCAATTGAGCAAGAAACTGAGGAAACAACGAATCCTAAGACAGATGTAGACGATACAACAGTAATCCAGAATGAACCGGTTACAGAAACTGTAGAAATTGCAACAGTAGCCAAAGATGTGAAAATGGCAACAACAGCTACAAGCAAAACGGTATCAGTAAATGAAGTAAATACTCAGGAAGAAACTGTATCAGCGAATGAAGTAATTACAGAAGAAAGCGTATCAGCCAATGAAGTAGAGCAGGATTTTTCCAATCTTGTAATTGCGCAAGTAAATGATTACGTGAATGTAAGAGAGCAGGCAACTGAACAAAGCGAGATTATCGGCAAGCTCTATAATAAATCAGTTGGTACACTAATTATAGAAGAAAACGGATGGTACAAAATCCATTCCGGTAACGTAGAAGGGTATGTGAAAGCGGAATACTGTGTTACAGGAGAGGAAGCAGAAGCATTAGTTGATGAAGTAGGAGAAAAAATTGCTACTGTCACAACCACAACTTTGAAGGTACGTAAAGAGCCAGGAACAGAAGCAGAAGTGTTGGGACTGGTTCCGATTGAAGAAGAACTTACTGTTTTAGAAGAAACAGACGGCTGGGTAAAGGTCAGCATTGAAGAAGGTGAAGGATATGTTTCATCTGAATATGTTTCTTTGAGAGTTGATTTTGTAGAGGCTGAATCCAAAGAAGAAGAGGAAGCCAGACTGAAAAAAGAAGAAGAAGAAAGACAGGCAGCTCGTGTAGCAGCCAATGCCAGATTAGCAGAACAGGCAGTAGCTTCTGTGGCTACAGAAACAGCACCTGTGATAACATCAGCAACAGGCAGTGCCGCAGGTAAGGCAGTTGTTGATTACGCATTACAGTTTGTAGGTAATCCGTATGTGTACGGTGGTACAAGTTTAACAAACGGTGCAGACTGTTCCGGATTTGTTATGAGTGTATATGCACACTTTGGTGTAGCACTGCCACATTCCTCAGCAGCAGACAGACATGTCGGTTATGATGTGGGTGGACTTGAAAACGCACAGCCAGGTGACCTTGTATGTTACTCAGGACATGTTGGAATTTATGCTGGTAATGGTCAGATTGTACATGCAAGTTCTTCCAGAACAGGAATTATCGTATCCAGAGCAGGTTACAGACCAGTCCTTGCAGTAAGAAGAATATTCTAAAGATAAGCAGTTACTTGCGAATAAAAACATAAGAGACGTTCCAGAATGCTTGCATTCATGGAACGTTTTTTATGTTTTTGTTCATTAGAATGCAAGAATAGACGAAATAAGTGCGAAGCACTTATGAGTTTATACTTGCGTTCGCAAGTAACGTGGGCAAGCGTTCGCAAGTAACGTGCGCAAGCGTTACATACATGTATAACTATAAACTGTCTTACATCAACCGTTATATTCTCAGACATTATATTTTCCTGAAAATTCCATTGACAAAACATCTTTTATACAGGATGCACAAATCATATCTATTTTGCCTTAAAATATACGATAGTGATTTCAAAAGTTATCCACAATTAAAAAACCACAAAATAGGCAAAAAAGTACTTATACACGAAGTTATACACATTATCCACATAAAAAGATGGGGAAAATAACAAAATTTTATGGTAACTTTAAGAACAAACGTTTTGTGAAGTTATAATAAATCGACAAAAAACAACAACTTTTGACAATAAAAACAATAGTCGAATAGTTTAAAAAAATTACAGACAATTCTGGAAAATATTGCACGATTTGTCTGATTTATGCTATAATATAACCTAAGATAAGGACAAACTTATCTTTGCCGCGAGTTGTGTCGTGAGAAACCGATAAGACCATGACATAATTTGTGAATATACAGCAAAGGGGTTGAAATGTATGAAGTTCATCATTATTGGAAAGAACATCGACGTTACAGAAGGGTTAAAAACAGCGGTACAGGATAAAATTGGAAAGCTGGAGAAGTATTTCACGCCAGAAACAGAAGTGCATGTAACACTTAGTGTAGAAAAGGACAGACAAAAAATTGAGGTAACAATTCCTGTCAAAGGCAATATTATTAGATCAGAGCAAGTAAGCAATGATATGTATGTTTCTATCGATTTAGTAGAAGAGATTATCGAAAGACAGCTTAAAAAATATAAAACCAAGCTAGTAGACAAGCATCAGGCAGGTAGCTTCTTTAAGCAGGAATATATTGAAAAAGATTACATGGATGAAGAAGAAGTTAAAATTGTTAGAACTAAAAAATTTGACATTAAACCAATGTATCCAGAAGATGCATGCATCCAGATGGAATTACTTGGACATAATTTCTTTGTATTCTGCAACGCAGAGACCGATATGGTGAATGTGGTTTATAAGAGAAAAGGCAACACATATGGTTTGATTGAACCAGAAGCATAAAGAGAATCATAAATTAGAATAATGTATCGTGTGTGAAATAGTACTAAGAGAATGTCTGACATGACAACGTAAAGATTGTTGTGTCAGGCATTTTTTATGTACAATAAGAAGGCTCGTGAAACGTGCCGGCGTTTGATTCATAATCATCAGGCTGAATTCATATACTAGAATGATTTAAAAAGAGTATTCGTGTGTGAGGGAATGATGAGATACATTCACTGGATGAAAAAGGCAATTGTGTTGGAAATGTTTTTGTTGGCGGTTGCATTCACTGTTTTGTATGGTAGATATCGGAATGAGAAGTTGGTTCCTTTGACAGATGTAATAGAAACTACATCAGATGGTGAAGAATTTATCAAATGGGTAGATTTTAAGGTGTCTTATGAAGCGTTGTGCGCAGCATATGAATGGGATGTTGCAACTTATGGCCAGAAGATACATATTGAATGGATTCCGCTGCTAGCTTATACTGCAGCCAGAAATGGTGGGGAATTCGACAAAGCTGCACTCAATGATTTGCAGAAAGCAGGCGAGCGCATTGCTTCGGGTGAGACTAGCATAGATGAATTAACAGTAGATTTGAAATATTATAGTTACTATTTAGAGGCATACGAGGCTGTGCTTGGCGGCTTTGTGGGAGAATATCAGATAGAGGCGGAACAAGAAAACGGAGAACTCATATGGGAAGAAAAATATGGTTTAAAGGCATTTTTGCCAATAGCCAAAGGGTTTCCCTATCAGGATTATGATGATTTTGGAGCGTCAAGAAGCTATGGATATGACAGGCAGCATTTGGGGCATGACATGATGGGCCAGGTGGGCACACCTATCGTGGCTGTGGAATCAGGATATGTAGAGGCTCTTGGATGGAATCAGTATGGTGGTTGGCGCATTGGTATTCGTAGCTTTGATAAAAAACGTTATTACTATTATGCACACCTACGGCAGAATTTTCCGTATTGTAAAACACTGGAGGAAGGCAGTGTTGTTACTGCTGGGGACGTGATTGGTTATATGGGGCATACCGGCTATAGTATAGAAGAAAATGTGAATAATATAGATACAGTACACTTGCACTTTGGGATGCAGTTAATTTTTGATGAATCACAAAAAGAAAGTAACAATGAGATCTGGATAGACTGCTATGCGTTAACAAAGTTTTTATATAAAAATCGTTCGTTAGCGCAGAAAGATACAGAGACAAAAGAGTGGTATAGAGTGTATCAAATGAAAGACCCAATGACAGAAAAATACCGGAAGCAGTCGAGTGCTTCCGGCAATTCTGTTTTGTAAGCTGGCTTGTGAAGTGATTGGTATTTCACTTATAAAGCGACTTGGCATATGTGTTTAATAGAAAATATTTGCGATTGGAGAAGTCTCATCGATAATTAGTGTTTTGTTATCTCCTGTCATAGTGATTTTAGCAGCATCCAGCGCACGTAAGAACAGATAGAAGTCAGCTTTTTCTGGATTATTGTATGCATCACTTAGAATTCTCATATATTCAGCTTCACCTTTTGCAATGATTTCTGCTGCCTGCGCGTCGGCTTCGGACTGCATAACGATAATCTCGGCTTGGGTGTTGTTAGAGATTTCTTTTGCTTCTTCCTGTCCTTCTGCCTTGTAGGTAGCAGCGATATTGTTACGTTCAGAAATCATTCGTTCATAAACAGCATCTTTGTTTTCATCTGGTAAATCCAGAGATTTGGTTTCGACTGCAAGAAGTTCAATTCCGTATTGGTCAAGTGTATTACCGATATTGTTCATAATTGCGGCAGTTAATTCCCCATCACGCCCGCTGATCACTTCTTCCTGACTAAGACTACTGATAACATTTTTTAAGCTATTATATACAATTGTATCAATTCTAAATTCTGCATTGCTTTTCTGCGCACTTAATGTCTGTGTATATTTTTGTGGATCTTCAATGCGCCAGAGAGCAAAACAGTCTGCAATCATGGATTTTTTGTCTTTGGTCATAACATCACTAACTGCGAGGTCATAGAGAAGTA
Source organism: Lachnospiraceae bacterium (assembly GCA_017472325.1). GTDB lineage: Bacteria > Bacillota > Clostridia > Lachnospirales > Lachnospiraceae > RGIG4733. The sequence continues at coordinate 5,682 of JAFUQM010000045.1, read as the reverse complement.
CTTCGTTTTGGATTTTTTCTGCGCTTTGAATGACTGGAACTTTAAAGCTTAAACCAGCTTCTTCACGGATATCTACAATTTTTCCAAACTGTTTAATGATAGTAAATTCATTTGGATATGTAACTACCATACTGGAATTAAATGCAATATATAGTGCAATGACAATCAGCACTGGTACGAATAATTTGTTTTTCTTCATATATATACTCCTATCTGCCTGATAAGCAGGCACAATTCTTAATTTGATGTAATAGATGATACGCCTAAACGTATATCGTAGGTTTATTCGTTGTTAGCTGTAGAAGTAGCAGTTTCGTCAGTATCACTCAGCGTAGTTTGTGTATTACCAAAATCTGCAAATGATTCTAATGGTAGCAGCGTCTGAGTTGTACCGTCATTCTTTTCAATAATAATTTTCATGTCTGGAAGAATTTGTTCCATTGTCTCATAGAACATACGCTGTTTGGTAATCAGCGGATATTTCTGATATTCTGCATAAAGCTCGTTTAATCGTGCAATCTGACCGTTGGCTTCATTAACACGTTCTTCGGCAGTAGCTTGTGCAGTTTTAATTGTTTCGTCTGCAATTGCTCTGGCAGCAGGAATATCTTCATTCCGTTTTTGATTTGCTTTATTAATAGAAGTTTCTTTTCCTTGTTTTGCATTTTCTACATTTTTAAATGCAGCAATGACTTCTTCTGTTGGTGGTTCGGCATCCTGAATTGTAATATTTACAAGTTGGATACCTATATTTTCCGCTTCCAGTCTTGAAATAATTTTTTCTTTGATGGAAGACTGAATTTCACTTTTTCCTGTTGTAATTACACTGTCTACATCATACAGACCGATCGTATCACGGATGTAGCTTTGTGTTAGATTTTTTAAAATACCAACAGGGTTTTCGGAAGCGTACAAATATTTAATAGGGTCTGTAACCTTATATTCTACATAGAAATCGACATTTACAAAGTTGTAATCTCTTGTAATCATGAAAGATTCTTTGGAAATGGCTTCTCCGGTTTCGGCGTCATAACCGATTGGAAAACCGTTAATTGTTTTTGGAACTTTGTTCAACTTCTGCACATATGGAACTTTTACATGAATACCAGGTTCTTCTTCTACTTGTGGTACACCGAATGTTGTAATTACGGCATATTCATTTTCTTTTAGAGAATAAATACTTCCAAACAGAAGAGAAGCGGCGATAATCACACCGGCTATCACAGCAACTGTTTTTCCAACTGTGGAAAATACCTTTCCTTTCTGCCCATTAGGCGCATCGACAATTTTTTGTTCTTTTTTCTTAAACATAATTTTTCCTCCTTTGATGGTGACTAGCTGCATTCAGTAGTCTTGAGATTTCATCTGTTATCGCGGTGCTAGCTACCTGCGAAGACTACAGAGTGTTTTAAAATTTAATGCACTGTATAAAAAAAAGACCCTTATTGCAGCTAATGGCTACAATAAAAGTCTTGCTACAGTTTCATACTGATCCGAAACGGATGTTTCCATCGTCCTGACGATTCGGATATACCGTGGGGTATAAGCTACTCCCTTTTATTTGATGACACAATATTAGCATATTGTTAATTAATTGTCAAGGTATTTTAGCGGAATCTTTATGACTTCTATTAATATATTCGATAAGTGAATTGTATCTTTATGAAAAACATTGCAAAAACCAATCCCCTATGTTAAAATGATAACAGTCGACAATGATAAAAAAATAACAATCATTGCGAAAGCCTTATTATATTGGAAAAATTTCAAATGGAGGATGTAAAAAATGGCAAAAAAAGTTGTTTTAGCAGGTGCATGTCGTACAGCAATCGGAACAATGGGCGGATCACTTTCCACAACACCGGCAGCTGACCTTGGTGCAATCGTAATCAAAGAAGCTTTAAACAGAGCAGGAGTTGCTCCAGAAGCAGTTGATCAGGTATATATGGGATGTGTTATCCAGGCAGGTCTTGGACAGAACGTAGCTCGTCAGGCTTCTATCAAAGCAGGTTTACCAATTGAAGTACCAGCAGTTACAATTAACGTTGTATGTGGTTCAGGTCTTAACTGCGTTAACATGGCTGCACAGATGATTATGGCTGGCGAAGCTGATATCGTTGTTGCAGGTGGTATGGAAAACATGTCTATGGCTCCATATGCTTTAAAACAGGCTCGTTTTGGATATAGAATGAACAATAACACACTTGTAGATACAATGGTAAATGATGCTCTGTGGGATGCATTCAATGACTACCACATGATTCAGACAGCAGACAATATTTGTGCTGATGAGAGATGGAATCTTACAAGAGAAGAATTAGATGAGTTTGCAGTAAACAGCCAGAAAAAAGCTGAAGCTGCTCAGAATTCAGGTGCTTTCGATAAAGAAATCGTACCTGTAGAAATTAAGAAGAAAAAAGAAACTGTTATTTTCAACAAAGACGAAGGACCACGTCCTGGTACTACAATGGAAGCCCTTGCAAAACTTCGCCCTATTAACAAAGACGGTAAAGTTACAGCAGGTAACGCATCTGGTATCAATGATGGTGCAGCAGCAATCGTTGTTATGAGCGAAGAAAAAGCAAAAGAGTTAGGTGTAAAACCTATGGCTACATGGGTAGCTGGTGCTCTTGGTGGTGTAGATCCATCTATCATGGGTATCGGACCAGTTGCTTCTACTAAGAAAGTACTTGATAAAACAGGTATGAAGATTGAAGACTTTGACATTATCGAAGCTAACGAAGCTTTCGCTGCACAGTCTATCGCAGTAGGAAGAGATTTAGGAATTGATGTTGAGAAACAGTTAAATCCTAACGGTGGTGCAATTGCACTTGGACATCCAGTAGGTGCTTCAGGATGCCGTATCTTAGTTACATTGCTTCATGAGATGGAAGCAAAAGATGCTAAGAAAGGTCTTGCTACATTATGTATCGGTGGCGGTATGGGCTGCTCTACAATCGTAGAAAGAGAATAATTATAAACAATTTGCCGGATAACTTCCGCATATTTATGCGGGAGTTATTGGTGCGTTATACAAAGATTATAATGCTGCGTATGCAGAAGAATGGAGGACACAATGGAATTCGTATTATACGAACAGAAAGGTGCGGTTGGAGTTATTACAATCAGCCGTGAAAAAGCATTAAATGCATTAAATTCCACAGTACTGGAAGAACTTGACAAAACACTTGACGCAGTGAACTTAGATGAAGTAAGAGCACTCATTTTAACTGGTGCAGGCGAGAAATCTTTTGTTGCAGGTGCAGATATCGGAGAGATGAGTTCCTTAACAAAAGCAGAAGGCGAAGCATTCGGTAAAAAAGGAAATGATGTATTCCGCAAATTAGAAACATTCCCAATTCCAGTTATTGCAGCTATTAACGGCTTTGCACTTGGTGGCGGATGTGAGATCGCAATGAGCTGTGATATCAGAATTTGTTCTGAAAACGCAGTATTTGGTCAGCCAGAAGTAGGTCTTGGTATTACACCAGGCTTCGGTGGCACACAGAGACTTGCACGTCTTGTAGGTGCAGGTATGGCAAAACAGATGATTTACACAGCAAGAAATATCAAAGCTGATGAAGCTTTCAGAATCGGTCTTGTAAACGCTGTTTATCCAGCAGAAGAGTTAATGCCAGCAGCAGAGAAAATGGCAGCAGATATTGCTAAGAACGCTCCAATCGCTGTTCGTAACTGCAAGAAAGCAATTAATGAAGGTTTAGATGTAGATATGGATGCAGCTATCGTAATCGAAGAGAAATTATTCGGTGACTGCTTTGAAACAGAAGACCAGACATATGGTATGGCTTTCTTCCTTGACAAAAATAAAGAAAAAGTAAAAGAGCCATTCAAAAACTGCTAATCGGTAGTTGGTACATCAATTCGGATTTGAGAGACGTAGTCTCTTACAATACACACATAACAACACAAAATTTTAGGAGGATTTACCATGAAAGTAGGTATTATTGGTGCAGGAACAATGGGTTCTGGTATTGCACAGGCTTTCGCTGAAACAGAAGGCTATGAAGTTTATCTTTGTGACATTAACGAAGAATTTGCTGCAAACGGCAAAAACAAAATTGCAAAAGGTTTAGACAAATTAGTTGCAAAAGAAAAAATTACAAGAGAGTATGCTGATGGAATTTTAGCTAAAATTACAACAGGTACAAAAGATATTTGTACAGATGCTGATTTGGTAGTTGAAGCAGCTTTAGAAGTTATGGAAGTAAAACAGCAGACATTCAAAGAATTACAGGATATCGTTCCAGCTCACTGTATTTTTGCAACAAATACATCATCTCTTTCTATTACAGAAATTGGTGCTGGCTTAGATAGAGCAGTAATTGGTATGCATTTCTTTAACCCTGCAAACAGAATGAAACTTGTTGAAGTTATTGCAGGCTTAAATACTCCAGCAGAAACAGTAGAAAAAATCAAAGCAATCTCTGTTGAAATCGGCAAAGATCCTGTACAGGTTGAAGAAGCTCCAGGTTTCGTTGTTAACAGAATCTTAATCCCAATGATTAATGAAGCAATCGGTATCTATGCAGAGGGCATTGCATCTGTAGAAGGTATTGATACAGCAATGAAATTGGGTGCTAACCATCCAATGGGACCTTTAGCATTAGGTGACTTAGTAGGTCTTGATATCGTGCTTGCAATCATGAACGTATTATATGATGAAACAGGCGACAGCAAATATCGTCCACATCCACTTCTTAAGAAAATGGTACGTGGTAAACAGCTCGGTATGAAAACAGGTAAAGGTTTCTACGACTATTCAAAATAATAGATTATCTTAAAACTAATGGAGGAATAAAATCATGGATTTTACTTTAAGCAAAGAACATGAAATGGCGAGAACTCTTTTTAGAGAATTCGCAGAAAAAGAAGTAAAACCTCTGGCACAGGAGGTTGATGAAACAGAAATTTTCCCTAGAGGAACTGTTGAAAAAATGGCAAAAGCAGGTTTCTTAGGAATTCCTGTACCAAAGGAATACGGCGGACAGGGTTGTGATCCTTTAGCATATGCTATGTGTGTAGAAGAACTTTCTAAAGTTTGTGGTACAACAGGTGTTATCGTATCTGCACATACATCTCTTTGCTGTGACCCAATTATGACATATGGTACAGAAGAACAGAAACAGAAATACTTAATTCCACTTGCAAAAGGTGAAAAATTAGGTGCTTTCGGTTTAACAGAGCCAGGCGCTGGTACAGACGCACAGGGACAGCAGACAAAAGCTGTTTTAGATGGTGATGAATACGTATTAAACGGTTCTAAAATCTTCATTACAAACGGTAAAGAAGCTGATGTATATGTAATTTTTGCTATCACAGGCGTTGATACAGATGCAAAAGGAAGAAGCAAAAAGAGAATCTCCGCATTTATCGTAGAAAAAGGAACACCAGGATTTACATTTGGTACAAAAGAAAAGAAAATGGGTATCCGTGGTTCATCTACATATGAATTAATCTTCACAGACTGCAGAATTCCAAAGGAAAATCTGTTAGGTCAGGAAGGTAAAGGATTTGGTATCGCTATGCACACACTGGATGGTGGACGTATCGGTATCGCTGCTCAGGCACTTGGTATTGCAGAAGGTGCTTTAGAATCTACAATCGCTTATGTAAAAGAAAGAAAACAGTTTGGCAGACCAATCGCTGCATTCCAGAACACAC
>JAFUQM010000003.1 GCA_017472325.1 Lachnospiraceae bacterium | reverse complement strand
CTCTGAACAATTCTTTTCAAAAACAAATTTCTTTGTCTTTGCTCTCCAAATCTTATTTGGATTTTCTCTTTTAGAATTTTCAGGGTTGCATTACTGTTTATTTGTCAAGGTTCATTTTGGTAATTGTTAGAGTATACCAAACGGAGAAGGAGGGATTTGAACCCTCGCGCCGCTATTAACGACCTGCACCCTTTCCAGGGGTGTCCCTTCAGCCTCTTGGGTACTTCTCCAAACTAAGCTGAATCCACAACTCTCTTATTACCAAGACGATTTCTCGTCAACGGAGAGGGTGGGATTCGAACCCACGCGCCCTTGCGGACAAACGGTTTTCAAGACCGCCTCGTTATGACCACTTCGATACCTCTCCATGTGCACTTCCTCAAGTCAGCGCAAAAGTTATTCTAGCAAAAAAGGTTTTATATGTCAACACCTTTTTTAACATTTTTTTATTTTTCTTCCGAAAGTTGCATATTCGCTTAAATTTCTACACTTTACGAATGTTCATATCGGAAAATCTTGTCACCACAACTCATTTTTATTGGTCATGGCGAAAAGGCACTATATCTTTTTATCAGAAAAGTTTCTTTTTGTAAAGTACTTTTTTCATTTTTATTTATTTTTATTCAAAAAAGTTTCTGCGATTTGTAAATCTTCCGGTGTTGTAATTTTGATATTCTCGTAAGATCCCTGTACAAGCTTAATCGTATTTTGGGTAAAATATTCCACTACCATAGTGTCATCTGTAATAAAAATGCCTTGTGCCAGTAAGTTATTTTCCTCTTCCATCAGTTTCTGATATGCTTTATACACTAACGCATACGAAAAAACTTGTGGTGTCTGTACAAGCCAGACATCATCTCTTTTCGGTGTTGTTTCTACAAATTTATCTGCATTTGCTATTTTGATCGTATCCTTGACTGGCATACCAACAACACAGGCTCCATATTCCTTTACGTTCTGATAGGCACGTTCTAAAATCTCTAGCGTCACAAACGGTCTTGCCCCATCATGAATAAATACATACTCTTTGCCATCTCCTACAAAGCATTCCTGCGCCGCCTGCAATCCATGAAACACTGAATGATATCGTTCCTTACCACCCTCTACAATATGGGTCACTTTCGAAAAACCATATTGGTTCACAATTTCTGTTTGGCAATATTCTTTTTCACCACTTCCAACTACCAATATGATTTCGTCGATAAAGCTATCTTCAAAAGCTTTCAGCGAATAGTAAAGGACGGGTTTATTCTGAATCAACAAATACTGTTTCTGTACTGTACTGTTCATTCGCTTTCCCTGTCCAGCAGCCAAGACGACTGCAACCGACTTACTCATCTGCATTGTCTCCTTATCATTTATAAAATAGACACTTGTTCCCTATTCTTTATTACTTCTTATTAACGCTCACCTAATTTCAGGTTGGGAACTGCATTCAAATCATAGCCATGTCTAGTTCCTTTGAGATACTCGTAATATCCTGCCACCCCTATCATTGCTGCATTGTCTGTACAAAAAATAGGGGAAGGATAATAAAATTCTATATTTCTTGCTGTACATTCTTTTTCAAAAGCCTCTCTTAAAGAAGAATTGGATGCCACACCACCAGCAATAGCAAATTTATGATATCCATATTCTTCTACTGCATGAAGCGCATGGTCTACAAGCACGTCAATGACAGCTTTTTGAAAGGATGCTGCCACATCTGCAGCATTCACTTTTTCCCCTTTCATCTCACAGGAATTTAAATAGTTCAATACTGCAGATTTTAAACCACTAAAACTAAAATCATAAATCGCGTCTTCTACCTTTGCACGAGGAAAACGAATTGCTTCTGGATTACCTTCTTTGGAAAGTTTATCTATCTTAGGTCCACCCGGATAGCCAAGTCCAATGGCTCTTGCTACTTTATCAAATGCCTCACCGGCTGCATCATCTCTAGTTCTGCCTATAATCTCATATTCACCATAGTCTTGTACTACAACAAGATGTGTATGTCCTCCTGACACAACAAGACATACAAATTCTGGCTCTAACTGTTTATTTTCGATATAGTTAGCACTAATGTGACCTTCGATATGATGGACTCCAACCAGCGGAATCCCCGTTGCAAAGCTGATTGCCTTCGCTGCTGACACACCAACAAGAAGCGCACCTACAAGACCTGGTCCGTATGTAACTGCAATCGCTGTGATATCTTGCAATGTTACATTCGCCTCGTTTAACGCTTCTTCAATCACTTGATTTATTTTTTCTATATGCTTTCTTGATGCAATCTCTGGCACAACACCTCCATACAGTTTATGGAGGTCAATCTGCGATGATATCACATTGGATAAAACCTCACGTCCATTTTTTACAACAGCCGCTGCCGTTTCATCGCAGGAACTTTCGATTGCCAGTATAAAAATATCTTTCTTATTCATCTTTTATTACATTGTCAGCCTCTGTCCAACCATAAATTTTCCAGTGACTGTTTTCATCCTTCCTCAACAAAAATGCATAATTCACATTTTGATATGCAGTACCTGTTCTAATTGAAAAAATGCAATACATTCTTGCCCATTCATAATTATCCTGATTAAAATATTCTACGTCTGTACTGGATGACGTTGTAAAACTGGAAACCACCCAGTCATTGGCAGCGAATTCTTTAATGTCATTTTTTAAATCTATCATATACTGTTCTTCTGTCTTGTTCGCAACCAACTCTGCATCATACAACTCCTGTGCTTTCATCGCAAGGTCATACAATTCTTCTTCCGTATACTCTTCCCCATAAAAACATTGTGTAATTGTACCATAATATTTAATAACTTCTTTGGGAGAAGGTGGGTAATTTCTATCCAGATCTCTAAGTAGAACTTCCTGCACTGCCGTCAGTTTTTCTACTTCTCCTTCTTTTGGAGATGCTATATTTGCAATGTAGAAATAAAATCCAACTACAAGTAGCACCATGATACCTAACAGTATCATACCCTTTGTTCCTTTAAAACGACCTTTCATCCTTTCCCTCCTCAAAACTTTATTTTGGCAATCTCACACATACTCTGTTTACAAGTTTTCTTCTCATGGCAAAACAATTTACGCTTCATCCCGAAACATAAGCTCAACTGTTCTACCATCTTTGGCCGCATATGCATTGGGGAATATCTTCTTCACATCCCGCATAAAATCTTCCGGTCTAATTAATGAAGGACTATAATGCGTTAACCAAAGTTGTGCTACTTCTGCACGTCTGGCTAACTCCGCCGCTTCATAGAAGGTCATATGTTTATACTCCTTGGCTTTTGCCAGTTTATCTGGCTCACCATACATTCCTTCACAGATAAACAGATCCGCTTCTTTTGCATTTTCAACAATACTTTCTGTTGGGCGGGTATCTGTACAATATGTTAATTTGAGTCCTTTTCTACTCTCACCCAACACCATATCTGGCGTGTAAATCTTATCATCTATCGTTATTGTCTCACCTTTTTGTAATTTATTCCAGTATTTTTTGTCAATATTCAGTGCCATTGCTTTTTCTAACTGGAATTTGCCAATGCGGTCTATCACAATACTATAGCCATAGCATATTACATTATGGTTTACACGGAACGCTTCAATTCGAAATCCCTCCATCTGAATCGACTGCTGTGGCTCTGTCAGTTCCATACATTCAATAGCAAATGGAAGTTCTGGTGCAATCACTCGCAACGCTGAAACAACACGCTGAACCCCTTTGGGTCCAATAATAAGAAGTGGCTCTGTACGCTCAGCATTGCCCATTGTAAGCAACATACCTGGCAGTCCACTGACATGATCTGCATGAAAATGGGTAAAACAAATTATATCAATTGGCTTTGGGCTCCAGCCTTTTTCTTTCATTGCAATCTGTGTACCCTCTCCACAATCAATCAAAATACTTTTCCCATTGTAACGTGCCATGAGTGACGTAAGCCATCTGTTTGGCAGTGGCATCATTCCACCTGTGCCAAGTAAACAAACATCTAACATGTATTCTCCTATCTGCATCTATGGAATTAGTTGGAATTTACAAATATTCTGTTTCTTCCCTAACCTCCACAGGTATTTTAAACATTTTTATAAATTTATTGTAGCACGCTTCGCACATATCGAAGCTATGATTTTGTCCATCCTTTTCGCTAAAATATCCAAATTTCTGCTCTCCATGAAAGCAGCCCTCTTTCAAAAGTCCATTCTCAATAAGCAATTCCTTGCCACACATATTACATGCAGCATATAACAATGCATTGCTGTCTCCCTTTGCATATTTGCGCATCTTCTATTCCTCCACTGTATACTATCATCTTACTTATGTCATATACAGGTATTATACAGGGTACTGCTTACAAAACATAGTGGTAATTGTTCCTTATAGTGCCTATCTTTTCCACATGATAAGAGCATCTTCTATCGGTTTTTCATAGAAATTTTTACGAATACCTTCCGTTACAAATCCCAGCTTTTCATATAAATGAATTGCTGGTGCATTGCCTGCCCTGACTTCTAATGTAAACGCCTTTATTCCCTTCTTGCTTCCTAAGCAGAACAATTCCGAAAGCATCTGGTAGGCAATTCCTTTTCCTCGATGTTCCTTTGCAACAGCAACATTCATAACATCACCTTCACCAGCAATGTCATACACACCACAATAACCAACAATTGCATTGGCATCCAGCGCAACCAGATACATCGCTTTCGAATCCTGTAAGGTATCATAGAATGCCTGTTTCGACCACGGCATAGAAAAAATTTCCTGCTCCAGCACCGAAACAGTCTCCACATCTTTCTCTTCCATCAAACGTACTGTTATCATTGCCCATTTTTCTCCGCAAGCTCTCGTTCTGCCTGTGACAAACGCAAATAATCCGGTGCATGTTCTGCTGCCGTCTCCACTCTGCCTTCCTCATAATAAATAGCCGCAAGCACGGCAAGTGATGCTGCCCGCTGTCTGTTCATATGGGCTGGCGCAAAAGAATATGGAACTTGCATTAGCTCTTTTAGACGCTCTTCAAACACAGGCACACCATCACCCAGAAACAACACTTCTTTGCCAAGTTCCTGACACAGCACATTCAGTTTTTCTGCAATTTCATAAATTGAGACGGCACATTGCTTCTCTAAGATATGCAATTTGTATGCAAAATTATATTCACCAGTTGCTTCAAAATGATAAATACCTGTATATACCTGCTCGCGTCTTGCATCCATAATCGGACAAATAATACGATCTGTACCGTACAAATTATACGCAAGTGCATCCACAGTCGGAACAGGAATAATTGGTTTACCAAGTGCCAGTCCCAGACCTTTGGCTGTTGCAGAACCAATACGTAATCCAGTAAAAGACCCTGGTCCTGCTGCCACCGCAACAGCATCAATGGACGTCAAATCCAAATCCGTCATTTTCTTTACTTCGTCCAACATAGGAAGAAGTGTTTGCGAATGTGTTTTTTTATAATTCATCGTGTATTCCGCTATTAAATTATTCTCTTCTACCACCGCTACCGATGCAACAAGTCCGGAGCTGTCAATTGCAAGTATTTTCATTGTCTATTGTAATTCTCCTATAATCAAACCCTTTTTCCAGATTTTTCTCAATTGTAATCTGTACCCGGTTTTGAGGTATAATTTCTTCTATGAGATTTGCCCACTCAATAAAGCAGATGCCATCTCCGTAAAAGTAATCTTCATATCCGATTTCATCCATTTCTTCGACATCTCCAATGCGATATACATCAAAATGATAAAACGGAATTCTACCTTCTTCATAAACCTGCACAATGGTAAATGTCGGACTGTTAATGGGTTCTTGAATTCCCAGTCCTTCTGCCACTCCCTGTGTGAAAACAGTTTTTCCCACACCAAGATCACCAATCAAAGTATAAACGTCACCCGGTTTTGCCTGTTCACCAAGTTTTTTGCCGAGCGCAAAGGTCTCTTTCTCATTCCATGTTTCTATTACCATTTGTTCTTTCCAATCTATCCTAATATTTGATATTTACTTTTTTAGGCGGCATATGAGTGGAAATATGCTCAATTACCTGTATTGTCAAATCTCCCATTTCTTTTCTTGGGAAAATAAATGCATTAATTGGGGAAGTATATACAATAATACTTTTTCCTGTGGAAATTGCTTTCTGCATCGTATCCCACGGAATTGTCTCTGTCAAATCCTTTTGCGATACCGTAATTCCTTCCTCATCCAGACAATAATGCAACGCTTCTTTGAATGCAGGATTTGCCAAAATCTGCTTTCTGGAACGTATAAATAAACTCCACGGCAAATATAGCAATATCACAAGACCTGCTATAAAATATAACGTACCGCCTTCTACAGTAAGGGAAGCTACTACAAGCAATGCGCCTGCGATGGTACCAAGCAGACCTGATGGACTTGTATAAGTATGGCGGAGCATATAGTCATACAGCGCAGCGGCTGTCATTTTTACGTCAAATTCAAGTTTCAATGTATCCTCTAACCTTTCTTCTACTGATCTATCATACATAAATACGGCAGAATGACTGCCACGTGGCTATTATAAATCATCCTGCCATGAAAATCAACGAAAACGCATCTATGTCAATTCAATAAAATTTCTTTCCCTAATGCAAAAGAATAAATCCTTTTTTCTTTTACCGGTTTCTCCAACAGTTGTTCTAGCGCTTTAGCATAATAGTCTAACTGCGTCTGGTAACGTCGAATCAATTCCTCTGGTGTATTCACCGCATCCGTTTTATAATCCGCAAGCACAATCTGCTCGTCTTCAATAAAGAAAACATCGATGATTCCCTGTACGAGTACCATCTCATCTGCCGGAAAAGTATCTCGCAATACATTAGCTGGAATACCAAGTACAAAAGGCTGTTCTTTATAAAGAGCATTCCGTTCTCTTGCCCGCCTCATTCTCTCACAAAGAGCACTCTGCAAAAAGTGTTCTATTTTGTATACCGAAACTGCCTGCGCATATTCTTCGCTCAATTTACCATCAGCACATAACTTTTTCATATAGTCAGTCACATCTGCTGCTGTTTGCACCGCATTCATATCAAGCAATTCCAATACTTTATGATAAGCACTACCACGGGAAGCCCCACTCATACCCTGCTGTTCTTCTATAAATGATGGAATATACGGAACAAGTTCTTCCGTCTCGTACAACTCTTTGGAATAATCAAGCTTCTCCTTTTGTCCAGCTTTCTTTAACTCAGAAACCGTAGTTTTCGTAAATAGTTCCGCTAGCTCTGTATGCGGATATTGAAACGAAAATCGTTCCCTTATCATACGATAAAACGTATCATCACATGGAGTTTCATTTTCTGCTTCGTATTGCAAACGAATACGATAATCCTCCTGTGCCAACGCCTCTTTCAGCTCTGCAGCATCTAGTTCCTGTGGACTCACAAGTGCTACCTTTATCTCTGCGGGTGCATCATAGAGAGCGTTGTGTGTATTTATATCCATCTCATATAACTGCAGTACGGGCATAAAGCATCTATGTCTAAAAAGCGCAGACAACAAAAACTGAAGATAGCTTCCTGCATCCGCGATACGCAAAAATGACAAACGCTGCGTATCGTTCACAGATAATGCTGTCAGTTTTGCAAGCTCACCTTTGAGATTTTTTACACTTCCTGTCAAAATCAGCTTTTCTTTGGCTCTTGTCAATGCAACGTAAAGAACGCGCAGTTCTTCTCCCAAGCTGTCCAACCTCATTTTATCTGCAAGAATATTTTTCCTAAATCCGGATGCTTTGATTCTTCTGACAGGGTCAATATAATCAATTGCAATCCCCATATCAACGTCCAGAAGAATGGCACCTGCTGTTTCACGTCTGTTAAATGTTTTAGAAAGTCCCGCCACAAAACAAATCGGGAATTCCAAACCTTTGCTCTTATGGATACTCATAATACGCACAGTATCTGCATTTTCATTCAGGATATTAGCTTCTCCATAATCAACATCATATTTCTCCATCTGTTCTATATAACGGATAAAGTGAAAAAGTCCAAAATAACTTGTCTGTTCAAAATCTGCTGCCTTTTCCAAAAGCATCTCTACGTTTGCAAGGCGTTGTTCTCCCGCTGGCAAAGCAGCAACATAATGCAAATATCCGTTGTCGTTAAACAGAAAACGGATAAACTGCTGTATTGGTGTATAGGAAATCATCTGCCTGTAAGAATCTAATTTGTGTAAAAATAAGCTCACCTTTTCCTGTAATGCACCTTCTCCGTCCAGCAAATACTGTTTTAACGCATCATAGAAGTGTATTTTTCTGTCACGGACTGCCGCTTTGATACAGGCAGTTTCTACTTCTGTAAATTTGCCAAATACAGAATGCAACATACCAAAAAGCGGAATATCCTGTAATGGATTATCAATCACACGCAGAGCATTTAATACATCCTGAACCTCTGGTGATGAAAAATACCCCGTTTTGGATGCTGCATAACAAGGAATTCCCTGTTCAGTCAATACACGCTTAAACACATCATCCCAACCAGCATTTGTCCGAAGTAAAATAACCATATCTCCAAAGCGTGCATTTCTCATCTGCCCACTCACGCTATCTTTGACTTGAAATTCCCGCATCAGTTCTTTGATGCGCTTTGCAATCATGAGAGCTTCCAGTTCTTTATCATCCAAATCCCTTTCCTGCAATATTGCAGTATCTGTTGCGCCATCTTCCTCTTTGGTAAGCAGCAATAATTCTGTCGCATTGTCTACACCAGATTCTGGATAAACAGCGCCTGGATACAGCGCTGCATCATCATCATATTCCACACCACCAAGTGCCTTACCCATAAGCTGACGGAATATAAAATTCACACTTTCTAATACTTCACTTCTGCTTCGGAAGTTTTGCTGTAAATCAATTCGTTGCGTTTTACTATCTTCCTGTGTATAAGTGTCAAATTTTTCAAGAAAAATTTCTGGCCTGGCAAGACGGAATTTATAAATACTCTGTTTTACATCTCCAACCATGAAGCGGTTAAATCCGCCCAAATCCTCCTTAGAAATGCTCTTTAACAAAAGTTCCTGCACCATGTTGCTGTCCTGGTATTCGTCAATCATGATTTCAGTAAAATATTCACGGTAATCCAGTGCTGCTTTTGTTGGCACATAACTATCACCTTCTTTTTGTACCAGAATATCAAGTGCAAGATGCTCCATATCAGCAAAGTCGATGACTTTTTTCTCTCTCTTTTTGGCTGTTAATTTCTCATAAAATTCCTGTGTCAGAGAAAGCAATGTGTCCACCGTTGGTTTACAAAACTGCAATTGCTCTATCAGCTGTTCTTCTGTTGCATAGAAGTATTTTTCTCTCAATTTTTTAATAGCTGCCTTTACGTCATTCCGAATCTGTTTGACAGCTTCTTTCTTTTCTTCTGAAACACTGGCATCTTTTTTCACTGGCAATCTTGCAAACACTACTCCCGCACTCGCTTCTGCAAGTTCTGCAAAGTTCCCTGCTTGATGCAGCTTCTCTATCATCTGCATATCCTGTTCCAAAACAGATGCGTACATATATGGCCCATCTGGCATATTGCAGATAGCCAATGCTTCTTTCAGATTATCACTAAGTCCGTCGACACGCTTTTTAACACTTTCTACTGCATAGCAAATAAAAGGGGAAGCATTCAGCTGCTCCTTTGTAGTAATATTATAATCCTGTTTTCTCTCCAAAATCCATTCTGTTGGCCACGGATAACTCATTGCAAATTGATAAATACTTAGTATATGTTCAGCAAGAGGCTTCTCACTACCATTTTCACTAAAGCTCTCCAAGCAATGATAAAACGCCTCATCTTTTGCTGCAAAATGTTCCTCTAATAGTTCCTTTAACGTATCCTTCTGCAGCAGCTTCAATTCGCCTTCATCTACAATACGAATGGCTGGATCCAGTCCAATATCATTAAAATTATTGCGGATGACAAATAAACAGAAGCTATCTATTGTCGTAATCTGGGCATTATGTATGAGTACTGATTGCTTCTGCAAATGCACGTTATCCGGCATTTCCTGTAATTTTTTTGCAATTGCAGCACTAATTCTCTCTCTCATCTCTGCTGCTGCCGCATTTGTAAACGTTACGACAAGCAAACGATCAATATCTACTGGTCTTGTCTCATCGCTAATCATTTCGATGATGCGTTCTACAAGTACCGCCGTTTTACCTGACCCCGCTGCCGCTGATACAAGTATATTTCTATCACGCAGGTCAATCACCTTGCGTTGGCTTGGTGTATAAGAAAAGCCCATGTTATTCTCCATTCCGAAACGTTATACGTTATTTTTCTAATTCTGCTTTTATCTGTTTTAGTACTTCTTCTGGCTTAGCTTTGTCGAGATGTCGTTTTGCATACCCCGGAATCTTCATGTCAAAAGAACATACAGAACGATATGCGCAGTACGTACACGCTTCTTTGTCTCCCATCTCATATGGATTTACGGTAATATCTCCTGCCATAATCTCTCTTCCCAATGCCTTCACTTTTTCACCAACATAATCCGCAATACATGATAGTTCATCTTCCACATAAGCATGGGAGTTTTCTTTGAAACCGCCATCTTTCTTATAGGCAACAGGTATAATATCTGATTTATCAGTAAAGTTTTCATCAAACAGACGGATGATTTTCTCATCTGCATTAACCGCGCCTGTCATGCGCAGTTCCTGTCTGATACGCTCATTCATCTCATCTTCTGTTAATGTCGGTAGCTTTGCATAGGCTTCCCCGTCTATTTTGACATATGGATCTGCAACATGATAATACAAAATGCCCGCTGGTATGACTGCCTTATCCGGATTTTCCTTCTTTTCTAACTCCATTGCCGCATTCAGATAAACAACAAGCTGCAGTTGCAATCCATGATAAAGCGCAGCCAAGTCAAAGTTATGGTTACCTGATTTATAGTCGATTACCTTAACATATACACTGTCGCCATACTCACTTGTGTCAATTCTGTCAATTCTGCCACGCAATTTCATCTTCTCCTCTTCAGAAAGTGTTACACTGACACTTTCCAAATCCGAAATCGCGGCAAAAGATACTTCAAACTTTTTCGGCGTAAATTGTCCCTGTCGTAATTGATGTTGCAATGTTGACACAGTACGGTTTAAAATTCGCTTCATACGTGTCAATGCATATTCATTTCTAGCACTATCAAACAATAATGTATCTTTATATGTTTTCGCGTATGTCTCTATCGCTTCTTCAATAATTTGTTCTCCTTCCTCTTTCGGAAAATCAAACCATTGCCATCCTCTTTGCGCAATTTTTCCCGAAAACTCCTCTAACACACCATGAAATATCGTACCCATATCAACATCTTCAAATGTAAAGTCTTCACGTTCTTGTAATGAAAGGCCGTATTTTAGAAAATGTGCATATGCGCATGCAGCATATTGTTCTAAGCGGCTGACACTATTCTCCAGCACTTGTCCATAAAGCAATTTAGCCAGTTTCTTCCCAAGGCCATCCGGGCGATACCGCACAAACGCAGCATCCACAAGCTCCTGTAAACGATTTTTATAATCTTCTTTCTTCGCATAAGTATAATATAGTGTAAAGAATATATTCTCTTCCTCTCTTAGCTGTCCATCTGCGTACTGTCTAAGTTTCTTTACCAAATAGTCCATGCCTTCTTCTGGAGTTTCAAGTCTATCCACAAGTGTTACATCATCTTCTGTCTGTTTGACAATACTTGGAAACAATGTTTGTATTGTATCAATCAAGTACGCAGGGCGTATTGCCTTGCCAGCACTGTTAATATTTGCGTATGACAAATAAAGCCTATCGGTTGGCTTTGTCATGTTCATATATAAATATAATCTCTGGGTATACATCTGCTGTCTTGGTGTTGGTGCCAATTCAATTCCTGACTCAGCTAGAAACTCTCTGTCAATATCAGAAATAATCCCACCTTTCGCTGCACCCTTTGGAATATTGCCGTCATTGATACCTAAGAAAAATAATGCTTTTATTTCCTTCAAACGTGTTCTCTCAATATCACCAATAACCACTCTGTCTACATTCTGTGGAATCGTACCGACTTCAATTTCCCCAAATCCCGCATCCAAAATATCCAAAAATTCTTCCAGCGTCATTTCTTCTTCACCAAGCAATTCATAAATCTGCTCTAACAATTCCATAATCAGTCGATAAATCTGACTATACTCTTTGGCTTTTGCCATAACATTGGCACCAGCATATCCCGTTTTTCCCTTCTGTATAAACATCTCTTCAAAACGCTTCAGTTTATACTGCACTTCATTCTGCTCGATAAATGTATAAAGCGCCTTCACATACTCTCCAGCATATGTATACTTCTCCATAAAAGGAGCAAGCATCATCACAATTTTCTCTCTGGCAGCATTTAACTGTGCCAGTTCTTCTTCCGCTGTTTCTTCTTCCATCTCCTTACTATGAATAGAAAACAATGTATTCCACCGCTTCTTTCCCCTGATACCAAGAGACAGCACGTAATTTTCCAGCTTATCTGCCACCTCTGTCTCAATATCTACAAGTCCACTTCTTACAAAGTGGAAAACCGTTTCGTAAGAGAAATTCTGAATTACGGTTTGCAGTGCACTTCTAATATATTCAATAAACGGATTTAATACGATTCCTCTTGTCGCATCTAGATAATATGGAATCCCAAAACGTTCACACGCTTCCTCCATATAGGCCGAATATGCACCCATATCGCCTGTTACTACTGCGATATCACGGTATAAGTAGCCTTCTTCACGTACCAGTTTGCGGATGCAGGCACACGTCCGGTATACCTCTGACTTTGGATTCAATGCCTCATATAACGTAATAGCATTTTGCTCTTCTGTATATGGTCTAATCGGAAAACGAAACAGTTCTTTCTCCAAATGTGCAAGACTAGGATTGTCCACATAACGTCTGACAGGAGTATCCTTTATCACGACATCCTTTCCCCGTTCAACACCTGCTGCCTGCGCAAGTCTCGTTAGATCATGAATTGTCTTGTGACTAAGGTAGAATAAGTGTTGCTCTCCCATCGTTCCATATGGGTCTGCTTCCCTTCCCATCACAGCGGTCACAATAACCTCCCTGCATAAGCACATCAATTCCTGAATCACCTGATTCTGTATCGGTGTAAATCCAGTAAAACCGTCAAATACAACAACACTGTCTTTTATAATTTCTGATTTGTGCAAAACGCTTCTTAGTCTGTCGAGCGACTCTTCTGTTGTAATATATTTTTCTTTGATATAAGCACGAAACCCTGCATAAAGGCATTCCAAATCTTTTAATTTGTAATGTAGAGCACCACGTTTTTGTGAAAACGCAACGAGTTCCTGCAACTTATCTGGTCCAATACCATACTGCATAAATTCTGAAATAGCAGATTTCACTTCATGAATATAACCAATCTTTTTCAAATTACCGCCTAGCACTGGCAAATCTTCCAAAAGTTCTGCTGCTACTTTACGAAGTACAAGACTTTTTCCAGTATCGTCTAAAACAGGTGCATCGTTACCACCCACTTCTTCAAAAATACGATGTGACAAACGTCCAAAACTTAAAACGTCAATGTTCATAATGCCACCACGCGGATGGCTTTTCACAAAATCCATCTGTGTCTGCATCGTAAATTGATCTGGCACAATGATAAGGAAGTTAGTCTTTGGCTCCTGCATAGAGCGTTTAATAATTTCTGTATATAATTGATAACTTTTACCGCAGCCTGAGCCGCCAATATAAAAACGCAGTGACATAATACTACCCTTCTATTCATTTACTTTTGTTCATTATAGCAGACCAAAAAAGAAATTGCGAGAACAAAGGGGCGGTTTCAAAATATATTGCTACTACAACCGTCATATAAAACTTGCATTACAGAAAATAGCAGCATATATGCAGGTGTAACACCAAATATACCTGCACATATGCTGCTATTTTCCGTAAAACACAAACAATACTGTAATAGTTGCGTTCCATTAACATCAGATAATCTGCTCTTGTCCTACTTATACCACAACCTCACCCTCAAATACTATCTCTGCAGGGCCTGTCATGTAGACAATGTTTTCTTCTCTGTTCCATTCAATCAATAGTTCTCCACCAAGTACCTTAACCGTAACCTTTTCATCAGTTAAATTGTTCAGCACACACGCTACTGCAACGGCGCAACAGCCTGTTCCACAAGCTAAGGTTTCACCTGTACCGCGTTCCCACACACGCATCTGTACAGTATGTCTATCGATGACTTTTACAAATTCAGTGTTGGTTCTATTCGGAAAACGTTCATGATTTTCAAACTTTGGACCGATTTTTTCAATGTCCAATCCATCTACATCCTCCATATAGACAACTGCATGTGGATTGCCCATAGATACACATGTCATATGGTATGCTGTACCCTCTACTTCGATTGCCTCATCGATTACTGTTTCATTCTCAGAAATGACCGGAACATCTTTTGCCACAAGCTCAGGTGCTCCCATGTTAACCTTTATCAAATCAGCTTTGCCATCTTTTAACGTAAGCTCCATATATTTCACTTTACCACCGCTGATAATACTAAAAGAAGTCTGGTCTGTCATTCCTTTATCATATACATACTTTGCAACACAGCGGATACCGTTACCACACATCTCAGAACGGCTTCCATCAGCATTATACATCTCCATTTCAAAATCTGCTTCGTCTGATGGATTAATAAAAATTACCCCATCACCGCCAATTCCAAAATGTCTGTCACTTAATTTTCTTACTACTTCTGGTTTATCTGCAACCACTTCTGTAAATCCGTTCACATATACGTAATCATTACCGCATCCTTGCATTTTTGTAAATTTCATAATACTACTTACTCCTCGTGTTTATTTATCTGCCTTTCATCTTCTCACCATACATTCTTTCATCTGCCATAGCAAGATAATCATCTAAGGTTTTTCCCTCATTCCAATTAGTGATGATAGACCCCATACTCACCTGTACATCACTACGCGCCATGATATCTCTCATCACGCCTTTGAGTTGTTCAATATTCTCCTCTGACGCATTCGGGTAAAACATAACAAACTCATCACCACCAAACCGGAATACATAACCACCTTCCGGACACTGTTCCTGTAGCGCAGATGCCAACGTCTTTAAAACTTGATCTCCGTATTCATGTCCCATAGTATCGTTGATCTTTTTAAAATGATCCACATCCATAAATAGCAATGCACACGGCACTTGAATCTCTTGATATTTTCTAAATTCAGGCTGTATCATCTCAGCATATGCAATACGATTATACACACCCGTCATCGGGTCTTTATTATAGATATCCTTGAGTGTAATATTCATATTTTCTAACTGTTTCTGTTTAAACAGGTTCTCCATAACACGCACGATGGTACTATGAATATCATAGAAATACGGATTATCATACAGGAAGCTACCATTTTTCATAATGGTAAATCCAACCGCTTTTTCTCTAAAATGTATTGGTGTATACATATAAGCACTGCCAGAACCATGCTCATCCATATACTGATGTAATGCATCTACACTTTCCACCTGCAATATAGCCTTTTTCTCAGTAGCATAGCCAACTACAAGTTCTTCCCACTCATAGCCATCTTCCGAAAACTGCACATCCAGTTCCGCTGAGAAAAGTCTCTTATCAACTACAATATAAAATCCATCGCAATCTAATTTTGCAAAATAATCTGCAATACACGCAAAAATCTCATTATATGAACTACATTTCTGCATATCGCATTCCAAATCCATTAGCAGTTCGTCCTCTGCCTGTTTCTTTACGCCAAAAATAATCTGATTCTTAGTATATTCACGGTAGTCTACCACACCACTATTGGAACATCCACAGCTTTCTGCATAAATACATTTTGCGGGAACAAAATTGTATTTATTTACTGTTTTCCCTTTCCATAAATCTATCAGAATTTCTACACATTTGTATCCAATCGTTTCTCTTTCATGACCAATAGTTGTAATCTGAGGTCTAAAAAAAGCAGCTTTATCTAAATCATCAAATCCAGTTACAACAAAATCTTCCGGAATGTGATATCCATATTTTTCGGCTTCTGCGCACATTCCTGATGCAATATTATCACTTGCACATACAAATGCATCTGGCAAGGCATCTTTTCCCTTTACTAACTCATGAAAATATCGCACACCTGTATTAAAATCATAGTCTCCATAATAATATGGATTATCCTGTACATCTAAACCAAATTTTTTAAGGCTCTTTTTATATGCCTCAATTCTATTCGCATTCTCGTAATTATCTTCCGGTCCACCCGCAAACACAAATCTACGGCAACCATGCACCGAATATAAGTGCTCCATCATTTCCATCAACGGCGCCTTGTTATCTATGCCTGCATAATAAAACCCTTCAATATCATATCCAATACTAACTACAGGGACGTTACTTGCTCTCAAAAGTTCAATGGTTTTCTCTAGTTGCTGTCTATCTACTATGTTATTACAATCGAGTATAATGCCATCAAAGCGGCTCAAATGTGGTAAATGATAGATGTTATATTCACCTTTGTTATGTAATTCATCACGGCTCCAATTTCCATAGCAATTATACTGGTATAGGCAGATATCTTCTTCACTTTCTTCTACCTTCGACATAATACCAGCTACCCATGCATATGTAATTAATCTCTTCCAGCCATCTGAAATCATTGCTATCTTCTTCATAAATAGCTTGCCCCCTTGTGCTTCATCCCTAACAGTCATTCCAAATTCTATAATACACATTTTCTGATTTTCATTATACCTTAAACAGGACATATTTACTAGTAAATAATTCACTGTAACCTAATATTTTTTTACTACGTTTTAGGCATACTTTACATTGTCCAATAATACACTATATAAACAAACAAGAAATGGGGATATGCGCATGAGTGCAAAGACAAAAATTGTAGTTCTTCACTTAAAGGAGTTACTATACACTGCTATTTTTGCGGCCTTGGGAATTCTATTTGTTGTATTAGTAGTCATTATGTTTCTGCCCGAAAATGAAGCTGTGGAAGATGCAGCTCCCGCAAGCACTTACATACCCGGAGTCTATACATCCTCTCTTATGTTAAATAATACTGCAGTAGATATTGAAGTTGTTGTAGATGAGAATACAATCAATTCTGTCCGTCTTGTAAATCTTGACGAAGCCATTACAACCATGTATCCGCTTATAGAGCCTTCGTTTGAAGAATTGGCTAAGCAGATATGCACCAATCAATCTTTAGAGGGTATCACGTATTCAGATGATAATAAATATACTTCTATGGTATTAATAGAAGCAATTTCTGCTTCTCTGGAAAAGGCAGCAGTCGTATCTGAAACAGAATAGTCAAGTAATGCAAGAACAGGGTATCAAAAGGTACGCTTCTACTTTACCTTAAGGAAAAATAGAAGTATATCTTTTGACACCCTGTCTCATCGTTTTTCTATACAATCATCTCTTAGCATTATGCTTCTAAGGTATCTAATTGTTTTAGCCACACAGCCGCGCTTGCATCCGAAGGCATACGCAAATCACCCCTCGGCGAAACGCCTACACTTCCAACCTTTGGTCCGTCTGGAAGACAAGAGCGTTTAAAATGCTGTGCAAAAAATCTTCTGTAAAAGGTTTTTAACCATTTCAAAATGATAGCATCTTCATACAAATTATCAAATGCAATCTTTGCGATACGGTATACCTTTGCTGGTTCAAAACCACATCGCAACATATAATACAGGAAGAAATCATGCAATTCATAAGGACCTACAAACTCTTCCGTTTTCTGCGCAATTACGCCATCTACTGGTGGTAACAGTTCTGGGCTTACCGGTGTATCAAGGACATCTATTAATACTTGCTCCAGTTCTTGATTGCCACAGGTATCCGCATAATAACGCACCAAATGGCGTACTAGAGTTTTAGGTACACCTGCATTTACCCCATACATAGACATATGATCACCATTATAGGTTGCCCATCCAAGCGCCAGTTCTGACATATCACCCGTTCCAATCACCAGACCATTCACACGATTCGCTATATCCATAAGCACCTGAGTACGTTCTCTAGCCTGCGCATTTTCATAGGTTACATTATGATTAATCAAATCATGATGAATATCATGAAAATGAACTGTAACCGCTTCCTTAATATCAACCTCTTCTAACGTCGTACCAAGTGTACGTGCCAGCTTACACGCATTCTCATATGTTCTATCTGTTGTTCCAAAGCATGGCATAGTCACAGAATATATATTTTTTCTATCAAGTCCTATCAAATCAAATGCTTTCACTGTGATAAGCAACGCCAAAGCAGAATCTAATCCACCTGAAATACCAACCACTGCACTTTGACATCCAATATGCTCGTAGCGCTTTTTCAGTCCATAAGCTTGTATCGAAATAATTTCTTCACAGCGCTTATCACGCATTGCATCATCAGAAGGTACAAATGGCATGATATCAAACGTTCTATCAAGTACTGTTTCCTTCTGTTCCATATGAACGGGAATCACAAGATACTCTTTATCATCCTCTGGCATAAATGTATTCATACGTCTTCTCTCGTGACGCAGTTTATGAATATCAATATCGGCGTAAATTGTCTCATAAGCAAATCTCTTTCCCTGCGCTAACACACTGCCGTTTTCTGCTATCATATTATGTCCGCCAAAGACTACATCCTGTGTGGATTCCCCTTCTCCTGCACCACAGTACACATAGCCCGTTAAGGTTCTTGCACTTGCTGATGTTACGAGCAGTTCACGGTATTTATCTTTTCCGACTGTTTCACTTGAGGCAGACAAATTCACAATTAACGTTGCTCCCGCCAACGCATGGGCTGTACTTGGCGGATTTACCGACCATAAATCTTCACATATTTCACATGCAACGGTTAGTCCATTCACAGCATCTACTTCTAGTAAAATATTCGTACCAAACGGCACCTCATCTCCATCAAACCAAAAAGGTACTGCTACCTGGTTACCTGGTGCGAAATGGCGTGACTCATAAAATTCTCCATAAGACGGAATATGACTTTTTGGAATAAATGCCAGCACTTCTCCATCCCAGATAGCCGCTGCCACATTATATAGCTTGTTCTCTCGCTCTAATGGCAAACCAACAAAAATAAGCGCTTCCTTGCCTTCGCTATGTTCTACCACCGTCATCAGATGCTTTTTTGCATCTTCTAATAGCCGCTCCTGCAAAAATAAATCCTGACACGTATAGCCAGTCAGACAAAGTTCAGGAAACACAATAATTTTGGCTCCCTGCGCCACAGTCTTATCAATACATTCACAAATCACCTGTGCATTATATTCCGGGTCCGCTACTTTAATTTTCGGTGTGGCTGCTGCTGTTTTTATGAATCCATGCTTCATATGCTACTCATCCCCTCGCCTGTTTCAATATTTCCTTCAACTCATCAACAGAAAATGTATACTGTGTATTACAAAAATGACAATTCACCTCAATTGGTTTATTATCTTGAATCATTTCCTGAATATCTTTTTTACCGATGCTGACAATTGCCTTTGTCACGCGTTCTTTCGTACAGTTACAGTAAAACTGTGTTGAAATTGTATCTACAATTTCTACCCCAAGATTACCAAGTAAAATATCCAGAATCTGTTCCGGAGTATTGCCCGCATCTAAAAGCGCCGTCACTGAATTTACTTTTGATAAATTTTCTTCTAACTGCGCAATAACTTCTTCATCTGCAAACGGCATTAACTGTATAATAAATCCCCCCGCCTGTTTTACTGTATTATCTTTTTCCATCAAAACGCCAAGTCCAACCGAAGACGGTACCTGCTCTGATGTTGCAAAATAATATGTTAAATCTTCCGCAATTTCACTTGTCTGTAATACAGTTTGTCCAATGTATGGTTCTTTTAACCCGAGGTCCTTAATAACATTCATAAAACCAATACCAACTGCTCCTGCTACATCCAACTTGCCTTTATCATTCGCTGGTAAAATAACCTGCGGCACATTAGCATAGCCTTTGACATTGGCATGGGCGTCTGCTGTTACCGTCATGCCCTTCATCGGTCCACTGCCATGTACCTGCAGCGTCAATAAATCCTTTTCCCCTTTTAACATACTTCCCATCATACTGCCTGCTGTTAACAATCTGCCAAGTGCTGCTGTTACAACAGGACTTGTATTATGATGCGCTCTTGCTGTTTCTACCATTTCTCTTGTTGTTGCTGCAAATGCACGAATTTGTGCATTCGCAGCAGTTGCTCTTACAATATAATCTGCCATGTATTTATTCATGCTCCTTTATTTACCACATTCTCTCGCAATGATATAAATGCGTTCGCTTGTATCTGT
>JAFUQM010000044.1 GCA_017472325.1 Lachnospiraceae bacterium | reverse complement strand
TCTTTTATGGTAGCGGTAGTATTGGTTACTTCTACGCTACAACTTGCTTTTATTCTGTTGGCTTCTGCGGTAATCAGTGCAGTACCAGCTTGTTTTCCCACAACGTTACCATTTTTTACAGTTGCGACTGATTGATTGCTGGTGGTCCAGATTATTTTTTTACTGGAACCAACAATACTAGGAACAAGTTTGTAACTGTTGCCATTTTTTTGTATACCTAAAAGCATATTTTCTAATGGCAAAGTAAGGGTCGTTTCTTTTACTGTGATATCACAGGATGCAGTAATGCCATTGGCTTGTACGGAGATTTGTGCAACTCCTGGAGCAACGGAAGTTACCAACCCATTTGCATCGACGATTGCAACTTCTGGGTTATTGCTAGTCCAGATAGTAGTTTTGTTCGCACCTTTTAATGTTGCTTTTAATTGTACCGTGTTGGTGGATGTTCCACCATAATAAATCATGGCAGTTTTTTTGTTTATCTTGATACTTGGATTGACTATATTTATGGAACAAAGCTCCGTCTCATTTCCGATTCTTGCACGAATCTTTGTTTTTCCTTTGCGTAGTGCAGTAATATTTCCATATTCGTCAACCTGTGCAATATTTTCGTTGTAGGAAACCCATGTTGGTTCCGAGTCT
Organism: Lachnospiraceae bacterium; assembly: GCA_017472325.1. Taxonomy (GTDB): domain Bacteria; phylum Bacillota; class Clostridia; order Lachnospirales; family Lachnospiraceae; genus RGIG4733. The sequence goes on along the minus strand of JAFUQM010000044.1, from coordinate 8,192 downwards.
GTATGCACGGCATTTAAATCAAATGTTTCACCTGTATTTAGTGTAAGGTTAGTCTCATTTAAAGTGAAAGCTTCTGCTTTGACAGGATGATTGCTTTGTGTCCATAAACATAGAAATAATAATGTTAGTAGTAAAAATTTTTTTCTCATAGTTTGGTTCTCCGTGTTTCAAAATTCTATTAAAAGTTTATCATTTTTAGCATGTTTATTCAATGAGTGGAAGAAGGGATGTATTAAAATCATGAAATTTGATTTGAAGATACAGGCATTACATAGTACAATTGCTATAGTAAATTTGCAAATGATAAAGAAAGTATAGTATTTATATTAATAGGAGTCGCTTGATATGCAAGGTTACAATTTGATAGTTGTATTTAACGAAATGGCTGATAAGATGTTAATGTGTATGCGTAAAAAAGATCCTTATAAAGGATTATCCAATTTTGTTGGTGGTAAAATCGAACAAGGTGAAGACGGTTTACATGCGGCATATAGGGAATTGGAAGAAGAGACAGCAATTACACGAGAAGACATTACACTTACGCATTTAATGGATTTTACATATCATTTAGATAGCTGCTATGTGGAGGTTTATGTTGGAAAGTACGTTGATGTAGAGAAAGTATAGAGGAGATTCACTTATGAAATATTTAGAAAAACATCCTATGATTATGATTGTGATAGGAATTATGGGGATTTCTTTATCTGCCATATTTGTAAAATATTCGACAGCGCCATCGGCAGTAACAGCCGCATTTCGTCTGTTGTGGACGGTTTTGTTGATGACGCCGGTAGTATTAGGAAAGAAGGAAGTTAGACAAGAATTTCGCCATACAGATAAAAAAGCGGTTGTATTAAGTAGTCTTAGTGGCTTGTTTCTTGCAATCCATTTTGTGTTATGGTTTGAATCTTTGTTCCATACTTCTGTGGCAAGTTCGACTTCGATTGTCTGTACAGAAGTTATCTGGGTTTCTTTAGGGTTTTGCCTCTTTATGAAAGGAAGATTGTCGGGAAAAGCAATAGCAGCGATTGTGGTTACATTTGTCGGGAGTATGTTGATTGCTTATACAGATTCTGTGATGAGCGGGACACATCTATATGGAGATATATTGGCGCTTCTTTCGGCAATTGCAGTAGCGGTATATACCTTAATAGGGCGTGTGGTTCGGGAAAATGTATCGACAACAGTATATACCTATATTGTGTATGTAGTTTGTGCAGTAGCATTGGTTGCTTTGTGTATCGTGCAGGGATATGAACTTTTTGGCTATGGATGGAGTGCACTCATAGTAGGATTTTTATTGGCTGTTTTTTCAACCATCTTGGGACACAGTATATTTAGTTGGTGCTTAAAATTTTTCTCACCGTCATTTGTATCTGCATCTAAGTTATGTGAACCAGTTGTAGCAGCAATATTCGCTGGATTTTTGTTTTTTGAAATTCCATCCTTATTACAAGTATTTGGTGGTGCTATGATTTTAGGTGGTGTATATTATTATTCCAGACTGGAAAGGAGATAAGCACGTGGACAATAAATCTTTTGATTTCAAACGAATTGCAGAAGGGTATGCCCATCGACCGTGGCTTCATCAATCTGTCATGGAGCAGATAAAGTCTGATTGTGATATAAATCAGAATTTTGATAATGGTCTTGACGTTGGGTGTGGAGCAGGACTGTCGACAAAGGCATTAAGACTGCTCTGCAATAAAGTGACTGGAACAGACATATCAGAAGCAATGATACAGGTTTGTAAGAGCATTTATCATGATAAGGATTATGATTTTTATGTTGCGAGCGCAGAGGATACCCCAGTTCCAGCTCGTAAGTATGATATTATGACAGCAGCAGGAGTAATCAACTGGGTAGAAAAAGAGCGCTTTTTGCAGAACATGCATGCAGTCATGAAACCAAAAGGATTGCTTGTTATCTATGATTTTTGGATATCAGATAAAATGGTTGATGCGATTCCTTATACCGAATGGTATCAGAATGAATACCTAGCACATTTTCCCAAACCGCCGAGGAAAGAGAATGTGTGGAGTCAGGGGGATGTAGGCGAATTTTTTTGTATGAAACAGCAAGTTACATATGAGATGCAATATCAGTTTTCTTTGGAAGCGTTCATCGATTTTATGATGATTCAGTCCAATGTAAATGTCAGGATAGAAGGTGGAGAGAAAACAGAGGATGAGGTACGAAGCTGGATGATACAGACGCTAGAACCAATATTTAGAGGACAGGAGAGGATATTGGTTTTTAAAGGATATAATTGGTATATGCAACATAGATAGAATGGAATTTGTTGGCATGAAAGAGGAAAAAGTTATGAGTACAACCCAGATAAAAGATTTTACGAAAGGAAATATAACAAAGCAGTTGATTTTATTTGCGTCTCCGTTGTTTTTGTCGAATCTTCTTCAGGTTGTATACAATATGGTAGATATGATTATTGTAGGCAACAAATTGGGAAAACTGGGAATATCTGCAGTGTCCATAGGCGGAGATGTTTCGCATTTCTTGACGTTTGTGGCAATCGGCTTTGCCAATGCGGGACAAGTATTAATTGCAAAATATATTGGTGCAAAGCAACGGGAGAAAATAAGCAAATTTGTTGGTACGATGAGTGGATTCCTGTTAGCTTGCGCTCTTGTTATCAGTATTGCTGGTCTGGTGTTTAAAGATGAGATCTTACAATTGATGAACACACCGGCAGAATCCTATGAGGGTGCAGCAAGCTATTCTGTTATCTGTATGGTTGGTCTTGTTTTTATTTATGGATATAATATTGTGAGTGCAATATTAAGAGGAATGGGGGATTCTAAGCATCCATTCATTTTTATCAGTATTGCAGCAGTACTGAATCTGGTGCTGGATATTGTATTTGTACTAGGAATGGATTATGGAGCAGGAGGAGCTGCTGTTGCAACAGTTGTTAGTCAGGCTGCCAGTTTTCTGTTATGTGTGGTATTTTTGGCGAAAAATAAGGAAGCATTTGCATTAAATATGAATATTTGTGATTTTATCAGATGGGATAAAGCGATGCTGGTTGACTTGATTAAGTTAGGTACACCAATGGCGATAAAAACGGCATCTATCCAAATATCAAAATTGTTTGTAAATTCATGGATTAATTCGTATGGTATTGCAGTATCTGCATTTGCCGGTATAGCAAATAAAGTAGCTGGTATTAGTAATCTGGTTTCAGCTGCACTTAATACGGCTGGTTCTACTATGGTAGGGCAGAATATTGCGGCACGAGAGTACGGCAGAGTAAAACAGATTTTAAAGCGGCTTGCGGTAATTACGTTGTCAATTGCAGCAATTATTTCTGTGATTTTATTTTTGTATCCAACACAAATTTTTGGTGTTTTTACCAATGACATTCTTGTACTGGATATTGGTGTAAAATATATTCCAATTGCAGTGCTGCTCTTCTTTGGAAGTGCTTTGCGGGCAATTATGAATGCGTTGATGAATGGTAGCGGTAATACTAAGGTTAATTTTGCGACCGCCATTCTGGATGGTATTGTATTAAGAATTGGTCTGTCTGTTTTATTTGGATTGGCATTGGGATTAGAATATTATGGTTTCTGGCTTGGTGATGCACTTGCAGGATTTACACCATTCTGGATTGGAATTGTATTCTATATTTCGGGACGATGGAAAAATGAACAAAAAAATATGAAATAAACATAAGGATTGAGGAAGGAAGTAAATTATTATGATACAGAATATGCTTAAATTTATAGAAGAAAGTCCGACAGCTTTTCATGCAGTAGCTAATATAGCAGAAAGTCTGAAAGCGCATGGATATACACAGTTAAAAGAAACGGAATGCTGGTCATTGGAAGTGGGTGGAAAATATTATGTGATAAGGAATGACTCATCTATCATTGCATTTTGCATTCCGACTGAAACAGTCAAATCCTTCAGAGTCACAGCAGCTCACAGTGACAGTCCTGCATTTAAGCTAAAAGAAAAGCCAGAAATCGCAATGGAAGATGCTTATGTTAAATTGAACACGGAAAAATATGGAGGTATGATTTTATCAACATGGTTAGATAGACCACTTTCAGTGGCTGGGCGAGTCATAATTGAAGAAAATGGACAGTTAACGACTAAATTGGTCAATATTGAAAAAGACTTGCTGATTATTCCAAATGTAGCAATTCATATGAACCGTGACATGAATAAAGGGGTGGAATATAATCCACAGACAGATATGCTGCCGCTCTATAGCAATATTGCAGGTAAAGATAGTTTTGCAGATTTGGTAGCGCAGAATGCTGGGGTAAAGAAGGAAGAGATTCTTGGAAGTGATTTATTTGTGTATAACCGTGCAGAGGGCAGACTGATAGGGGCAGATGAAGAATTCATCTGCGCACCAAGATTGGATGATTTGCAGTGTGTTTACACTGCCTTGCAGGGATTTTTGAATGCACACAAGGCAGGCATTGTTAGAGAGGGCATTATGCCAGTTTATGCGGTCTTTGATAATGAAGAGGTGGGCAGTGGAACGAAGCAGGGAGCTGATTCTACTTTTCTTTCCGATGTTCTGGAACGTGTGTGTGAACTGCTAAAGATGAATCAAGAACAGTATCAACAGGTACTTGCAGGCAGCTTTTTACTTTCAGCAGATAATGCCCATGCCTTACATCCGAATCATCCAGAAAAAGCGGATATAACTAACAGACCGGTATTAAATGGTGGTATTGTCATCAAATATCATGGTAGCCAGAAATATACGACAGATGCGTATTCTGCTGCTTTTGTTACAAGAATATGCAGAAGAGAAAACCTATCGTATCAGACATATGCCAACCGTTCAGATATTGCAGGAGGATCAACGCTTGGCAATATATCAACATCCCATGTGTCGGTTCCAAGCGCAGATATTGGCATTGCACAGCTTGCAATGCATTCTGCCTATGAAACCGCGGGGGTACAAGATACCTTAGATATGATACGTTTTATGAGTGCATATTTCAGGTGGTAAAAAATTTGGTATGTGAGGTATTTTCCAAAGGAGAATAATGTAGAACATAATCGTTATTCTGTGCTGCCAGGTTATTTTGACTTAGAAGCTGTTTTTTGTATTCTTTGGGTGTACATTGAAGAAATTGCTTAAATAGCTTGTTAAAGTAGCTTGTATTGTTGAAGCCGACGGAAAATGCCAAATCAGAAATAGATTGTGCAATTGGCTCCTGACGCTGCATTTTTCTTGTTGCCTCAAATATTCTAAATCGCATTAAATATTCAAATGGAGTCAGATTCAGTGTTCGTTTGAAACATCGGCAACATTCGCTTTTGCTAATATGTACAGCAGCAGCAATATCATCCAGAGTCACAGATTCGCTATGGTGTTCTTCCATGTAAAGAATCGCTTTTTTAACGCGGGTTTCATCTACTATGACGTTGCCAGATTGTTTTGTGGAAATTCCTTCTTCTATATGAGATATCTTCCATTGCGTTAAGATAGCAAGCCAAAGAGCGCAGAGCTTTTCTTTTACACGCAATTCACATCCAAATTCTCCGGCATCCTGGATATCGGCTATTTCTTTGCAGATATCTAAAATATGTTTCTGCCAGTCTATTTCAGGCAAAAGAATGATATGCTTTAATTCTTCCGAAGCAAGAATTGGAGTCAGATATTTGGATGAGAGGAATGTCTGACCATATCCAAATAAAAAGGAAGGATGAAATACAATCGAGAAGAACTCGCAAGGAGTTGTTTCATCTACAGGATGTACAGAATGCAGTACATTCTGGTTAACAAATTGTCCCTGTCCAGGTGTGAGTTCTTTTGTAATCTCATTTGCTTTGAATAGAGCGGCCCCCTTCGTAACAATATTAAGTTCAACTTCATCATGCCAGTGCCACGGAATATACTTCATATTGGAAGAATGTAGGTCACTATGATAAACAACGACTGGATATTGAGGTGTACCGTGTTGTTTGTCTTCATATAAGGAACTGTCAGGTAAATGGAATTGATTTGGCATGGGTATCATTCCTTTCTCTATATTTCTATATCTTCTTTTCTTCTGTAATACAAGATTGAGCAATATATGTTTAAAATAACAGTAATATAGTGTTTGAATTTTGAAAAATAGCTACTATAATGTTATATGTATTTTAGCAATAATGCAATAGGATTTGGAGAAAAGTTCTATTTTTCAGAGTGAAAAGGTGAGGGAAAAGTTATGACGAAGGACATGACCCAGGGAAGTCCAATGAAATTAATCTTAGGATTTACGATTCCGTTATTGTTTGGTTTTTTATTTCAGCAGTGTTATAGTCTAGTGGATACGATTATCGTTGGTCGCTTTTTGGGTGTTGATGCACTGGCAGCAGTTGGCTCTACAGGACCGTTAAACTTTTTTATTATTGGCTTTTGTACTGGTGTATGCAGTGGATTTTCTATTCCAATTTCGCATAAATTTGGTGCAGGTGATTATGTTGGACTACGTAAAACGGTTGCGAATACAGTATGGCTTTCTATTATTTTTTCCGTTGTAATGACAACAGTGACAGTAGTAGCGTGTCGCATGATTCTGATACTTACGAAAACGCCAGAAAATATTTTTGAGGGAGCATATGAATATTTTGTTATTATCCTTTTAGGAATTCCTGTGACATATTTATATAACCTGTTATCGGGCATTATAAGAGCATTGGGAGATAGTAAGACTCCAGTTATTTTCTTAACAATAGCAGCTGTGCTAAATATTTTTTTAGATATTCTTTTTATAGTAACGTTTCAGATGGGAATTGCAGGTGCGGCATGGGCAACCGTATTGTCACAAGGAATTGCAGGCATCAGTTGTCTGTTTTATATGATAAAGAAATTTGAAATCCTAAAAATTCAAAAAGAAGAATGGGCGCCTGACAGACATTTGATGGGAATTTTGTGCAACATGGGGATTCCGATGGGGTTACAGTATTCTATTACTGCAATTGGAAGTGTTGTATTGCAAACAGCAGTAAATACGCTTGGCTCAGGAGCAGTAGCGGCAGTAACGGCAGCTAGTAGAGTTGGTATGTTTATGATGTGTCCATTTGAAGCAATGGGAAATACAATGGCAACGTATGGTGGCCAGAATGTTGGTGCAGGAAGACTGGACCGATTGACACAAGGGGTAAAATCTTGTTTGCTTATTGGTTTTACGTATGCTGCAATGGCAATTGGGATTGTATATTTTGCAGGACGGTATCTAATAGGTATGTTTGTAGAGGCATCAGAAGTAGCAATTGTAGATGATGCTTTTATATACTTATTTATTAATACAATTTTTTATTTCGGTCTTGCAATTGTGAATATTGTACGCTTCATGATCCAAGGGATGGGATTTAGTAAACTTGCAGTGTTAGCTGGTATATTTGAAATGGTAGCACGTGGAATTGTAGGATTTGCGCTTGTGCCTGTATTTGGGTTTACGGCTGCAGCGTTTGGATCTCCACTTGCATGGATTATGGCGGATTGTTTCCTGATTCCAGCATATATATATTGCAACAAACAGTTGCATAAGCGTATGGGGAAAGAGTGCTGATAATCTAAGCATACCGCTGATACTCTAATCGTAAATATGTGGAAACATAAGTCTAGTGCTGGCATATCATATTTTAATGATGGATATATGGGATTTTGTATGGATAGCCAGAAAATAGAAAACCTGTTAAATTTAAGTCTGAATGCTACAGAGGAAGAGCGTGAGAAATCAGAAACGCTGAATGTTGGATATAATGTTGCGGAGAGAACATGGGAAGTTATTGTAAAATATCATGGAAATATCTCCAGACTAGCAGATGACCTAATTCAGGTAGAAGAACTGATTGCAGGATATGCAATTATCAAATTGCCACAGAGTCTGATACCATCTTTGGCGGAAATAGAAGAAATAGAATATATTGAGAAGCCAAAGCGGCTATTTACAGAAATGATGGAAGCCATAAGTGTTTCCTGTTTTCTACCAGTTACGGCAAGAGAACCGTATCTGACAGGACAGGGAGTGCTTGTGGCTGTTATTGATTCTGGAATAGATTATATGCACCGTGATTTTAGAAATGCAGATGGAAGCAGCCGAATATTATATTTGTGGGATCAGACACTGGGGCGGGAGTTTACTAAAGAAGAAATTGATACAGCCTTGGAGGCTGAAACAATGCAGGAAGCATATCGAATTGTGCCAAGC
>JAFUQM010000043.1 GCA_017472325.1 Lachnospiraceae bacterium | reverse complement strand
TATTTTTGATATGTATGAAACGTTAATCACACATTTTCAATGTCCGCTATACTTTAGTGTGCAGATGGCGGCGGATGCAGGCATACCGGTAGAAAGATTCCAAATATTATGGCGACAGACCGATTATGAACGCACGATAGGCACTATGACAATGGAACAAGTTTTGGAAATGATACTCAGAGAAAATCACTGTTATTCCGAAGAACTGTTAAAAAAAATAGCCAACAAAAGAATACAGACCAAAGAAGAATGTTTCAGACATTTGCATCCAGAAGTCATACCGATGCTTTCTGGATTACAGGAAAAAGGAATGTTGATTGGACTTATCAGTAACTGTTTTTCAGAAGAGGCGGCAGTTATTCGTAAAAGTGTACTGTTTCCATACTTTGATGCTGTGTATCTATCCTATGAGCAAGGGGTGCGAAAACCGGATGAAGCTATTTATCAAAGATGTATGTCAAAATTAGCTTTAAAGCCGGAGGAATGTTTGTACATTGGAGATGGAGGAAGCAATGAATTAGAAGCGGCAAGGACACTGGGAATGCAGACAGCGCAAGCGGTCTGGTATTTGCAGGAGGGAACTATGCAGCCATCAGGAAGAAAACCTGATTTTTGGCAAATAGAAAGACCACTTGATGTATTGAAATATTTGGGACTATAACATTTTGCAATTGCAATAGTTTCTTTTACAAATATAGTGAATGGTGTTATAATAAATGCGGAACTATCAGACTATTTTATTAAGATTCAGATAATTGAGAGGGGTTAGCTATGGAACAGCAGATTTTTACAAACGAAATAATATTATCCTGGCTGCAATATTATGCCAAAAATACAACACTCGATTTAGAACATGTAAAGATAATTGATATTACCAAAAAGAACAAAAATATCATTCCGACTGTGGAGGCACATAAGACAACTATGGTATTTACCAATGCCGGTATTGATGATATTTTCTATCGTTTATGGAATGCTGGTTTGGGTGAATGTGATGTTTGGTACAACGAAGGCTCTGATCCTTCCGGTGAAATTTTGCATCAGAAAGTAAAAGATATGATTGACAGGGGGATTAACGCTTCTGCTGGTATGCTAATTATCAATGCAAATGCCAGAAATACAGCGAAAATCGGGCTGAGTAATGAAATGTTCCAACGTGGATCTATTCGATATGTGGGTAGTGAGATCCGTGCGATTATATTAAATAAGATGAGAGTAGACCCACAGGATGATATTTGCGTCATCGGAGGTGCAAGTATAGCCATAGAGGCGGCGCTTTTAGCACCAGAAGGTTCTGTGATTGCGGTGGAATATAGCGGACAGGACCGTGCAACTTTGGAAGATAATTTGGTACATTTTGATTTACATAATGTTACAATCATTGACCATGTAGATGCTGACAGTATGAAGGATTGTCCTGTGCCTTCGTTGGTGTTTTTGGTAGCATCGGCCAGCACAGAGCAGGAACTTGCTTATTTAACAAGCATCAATCCGAATATTAATGTCATTATATATACTTTAGATTTTAAGGTAGCGGCTGGTATTACCGATATGCTGCAGAATTTGGGATTGACAGATATTGATACAATTCAGGTAGCTATATCAAAACTGGGAAGCAAAAATACATTTAAACAGGAGCCAGCACCGTGGATTATCACGGCAAGAACACGTAATAATGACGAAGGATGACGGTCGCCTTTTGTGGCAGTTTTTTGCTTTACAACAATAAAAAATATAATATAATGGAAGAGTATGTTTCTAAAGTAAAGACATTAGAAAGGAATGGTTATTAAAATTATGAAAACGGGTTTGGAAATCAGATGGCATGGAAGAGGTGGTCAGGGTGCAAAAACCGCAGCACTTTTACTTGCGGATGTTGCATTTAAGACAGGACAGTATGTACAGGGATTCCCTGAGTATGGTCCAGAGAGAATGGGAGCACCAATTACTGCCTATAATCGTATTAGCAAAAATCCCATCCGGGTTCATTCCAATATTTACACACCGGATTTGGTTGTAGTAGTAGATGAAACATTGCTTCATTCTGTAGATGTAACAGCAGGCTTAAAGGAGAATGGGGCGATTATCATTAATACACCGCAATCCAAGGAAGAGGTGTTGCCTTTATTGCGAGGTTATCAAGGCAGAGTATATACAGTAGATGCCAGAACAATTTCTGTGGAAACGCTTGGTAAGAATTTTCCTAATTCTCCAATGCTTGCAGCAGCAGTTGCGGTGAGTGGCATAATGAGTAGGGAACAGTTCATTGCAGAGATGCAGTCTTCCTATGAACACAAATTTGCAAAGAAACCTGAAGTGATTGAAGGAAATATGAGAGCGCTTTCCATGACTTTTGATGTGTTGGAAAAAGCATTGGAAGAAGATAGATTAGCAGTATAATAACGGAGAGAATACATGAGAACAGATATTTCAAAGATTAATGAACAGACTCCGCACCAAGAGTTAACAGAAGGGTTAATGATTTTTGCGGGAGGAACATCCAAAGAGTTTAATACTGGAGAATGGAGGACAAGTACTCCTATTTTTCATGAGGATAAATGTAAACAGTGTATGCTGTGTGCGCCGGTATGTCCGGACTGCAGTATTCCGGTAAAAAACAGTAAGAGACTGGATTTTGATTATGACCATTGTAAGGGCTGTGGTATTTGTGCAAAAGTATGTCCTTTCGGTGCGATTGAGATGAAGGAGGGAAGATAATATGGCAATCAAAGAACGTATGTCGGGAAATGAAGCAGTTGCTTATGCAATTCGTCAGATTAATCCAGATGTTATGCCAGCATTTCCAATTACTCCTTCAACCGAGATCCCACAGATGGTATCTACATATATAGCAAACGGACAGATGGATACAGAGTTTATTCCGGTGGAAAGTGAGCATTCTTCTATGAGTGCTGCCATTGGTGCTGAGGCAGCAGGTGCAAGAAGCTTGACTGCGACATCCAGTGCGGGACTGGCTCTTATGTGGGAGGAACTCTTGTTGGCCGCCTCCAATCGTATGCCGTTGGCACTTGCGCTTGTAAATCGTACTTTATCAGGGCCTATCAATATTAACTGTGACCATACTGACAGTATGGGAGCAAGAGATACAGGGTGGATTCAGATTTATGCAGAGAATAATCAGGAAGCCTATGACAACTTTATTCAGGCATATCCAATTGCAGAAGATAACAATGTACATTTACCAATTATGATTTGTCAGGATGGTTTTATCACAAGCCATGCGGTAGAAAATATTGAATTGTTAGAAGATGACATAGTAAAGAAGTTTGTAGGTGAATATGAGCCGGAAGAGTATTTATTAAATCCAGGAAAACCGATTGCAGTAGGACCGTATTCAATTTCTAACTATGCAATGGAAGCAAGAAAGAATCAGGAACTTGCACTTGAAAATGCCAAAGAAGTAATTTTAAAAGTTGCAGAAGAATATGAAAAAGTATCTGGCAGAAAATATGGATTATTTGAAGAATATCGTACAGAGGATGCAGACTATATTATGCTGATTATCGGTTCAGCAGCAGGAACAGCGAAGCAGGCAGTAGATGATTTGCGAGAGCAGGGCAAAAAAGTAGGGGTACTCAAACTCCGTGTATTCCGTCCTTTCCCAGCAAAAGAAATTGCCGAAGCCTTAAAACATTGTAAGGCAGTAGCCATTATGGACCGTTGTGAGAGCTATAATGGAAATGGAGGACCTCTTGGCAGTGAGGTGACAGCAGGATTGTATCGTAATAAAGTTATGATTGATGCAGTAAACTATATTTACGGTTTGGCAGGTCGTGATTTTACAGTAACAGATGCGTATGAGATATTTGATGAATTGGAAGAAATGGTCACAAATGGTAAAGAGGTAGAGCAATATCGTTATATCGGATTACGCAAATAAGGAAGGAAAAAACAGATGAGTAACTATAACTTAAAAGAAGTGATGAATAAACCGGAGCGTTTGGCACCGGGACATCGTATGTGTGCAGGCTGTGGTGCTACCATCGGAGTACGTGCAGTGTTGCGTGCGTTACACGAAGGCGATAGAGCAGTAATCGGTAATGCAACTGGTTGTTTGGAAGTATCTTCCTTCATGTATCCATATACAGCATGGGAGGATAGTTATATCCATAATGCATTTGAAAATGCAGGAGCAACGTTAAGCGGTGTAGAAGCAGCTTATAAAGCGCTAAAGAAAAAAGGCAAGCTTCCTGCTGATGAAACTTATAAATTTATTACATTTGGTGGTGATGGTGGTACATATGATATCGGTTTCCAGTCTTTATCGGGTGCTATGGAAAGAGGTCACGATATGGTGTATGTATGCTACGATAATGGTGCTTATATGAATACTGGTATTCAGCGTTCTTCTGCAACACCGATGTATGCTGATACAACAACAACGCCGGTTGGCAAAGAGTCTGATGGTAAGATGCAGAACAGAAAAGATTTGACAAGTATCATTGCTGACCATGATGTTCCGTATGTGGCGCAGACTACTTTCACAGCAGATTTTAAAGATTTACATTTGAAGGCGGAAAAGGCAATTTATACAGAGGGAGCATGTTTCCTAAACATTATGACACCATGTCCGAGAGGCTGGCGTTATGAAACCTCTGAGATTATGAAGATTTGTAAGTTGGCAGTAGAAACCTGTTACTGGCCAATGTTTGAAGTAGATCATGGTAAGTGGAGATTGACCTATGAGCCAAAGAAAAAACTTCCAATTGAAGATTTCTTGAAAGTGCAGGGAAGATTTAAACACTTATTCAAACCAGGCAACGAAGATTTGTTAGTACAGTTCCAGGATGAGGTTGATCGCAGATGGGAAGATTTGCAGTATAAGTGTGCACGTTAGTCACTGTGAGAATAATTTGGCAATAAAGATAAAGGTATCCGAGTGAATGTAATTTGCTTTGATACCTTTTTGTGTCCAATAAGACGGATGAAACGTGCCGACGTTTGGGCGAATAAGACAGCTCGCGAAGCGTACTGTCGTTTCGTGTGACGAGACATGTTGCGGAGAAAATATTTGAGCTTGTGATGAGTTAGACTGGAATTGAAAGAATCAGAAGAGAATAGTATAATTATATGCAAGAAAGTAGTTTTAGGCGGTCAGATAATTTGGTCAAGTAAGGATTGAGAGGAGGTAAGCTATGGGAAAAGATACTCGTCTTGTCAATATCTATCTTAAAATACATAATAAGCGAGCAATTACTATGGATGATTTGGCATATCTGGCACAGTATGCACCAGAATGTTTTGAGAAAACATGTAAAAATATTGTGTATAAAATTCCGGAAACCAAAGCAATTATGGAACCTCCTGTTTTAGAAGAACAGAAAGAGGTACAGAAGCCAGAAATTTCTGAACGGCAGAACATAGAGAAGATTCTTGAGAATTTAAAGCATCTTGAAACGAATCATATTCCTATCAATGATATCGATGTTAACGAGGTAAAGAACTTACTAGGTAATTTATATATGGAACTGTTATTTCCACATAACGACACAGACACTTTTATGAATATGGTAAGTGGTGGAAATAAGTCTTTGTTTGATAAAAAAGTATAATGAGCAAGGTATAACAACATGGAGCGAAAAGATGATTAACAGAGAAGATATGTTAGAGTTGACGAGGCGCATGACACCAGCAAGAAGCTGTTTTGACAGAATTGCCGGAGCCTATATCAATGACTTAGGTGAAGTAGATGAAAGTTTTAATATTCATTTTGGAAAATTATCTGCTTCTGAAAAAGCAAGGAATTTAGAACTTGCAAAAACCGTTCCTTTTTCTAAAACCAATATACAGTTAAAGGAATATACTTTTTCTGACACAGTAAAGGGAAAAGATAGTATGTGGCAACTGCTTCAGGCCATTCAACAGTGTGGATTGAAAAATGATGCACTGATGGAAATATTGTATGAGCAGATTGCGGATGGATATCCGGTGGATAACGAATTTGCTGTCTTTGTATTTCATGGAGTCTATGACGTACCGTTAAAAGGGAAAGACAAAGAGAGCTTATGGGAATCGGAGGAAGTGTATAATTTTATTATTTGTACAGTAAGTCCGATGCGTGCTGCATATGAACCGGCGGAACCGGTTTTTGGTTTCTTATATCCGGCATTTTCTGATAGAAGTGCAGATGCAGAGAAGATAGATATTTTTCATGCGGATGCTAACCAAATTGAAGAAGGACTCATGTATAAATTGTTAGGTAAGCTGTAAGGAAGCTGTGCGTTTGATGAAAACATATTGACATAGACATTATGACCGCAAAGGAGACAAAATATGAAGCTTGTGATAGGGGTTGCAATTTGTATATTCATATTTTTTGGCATAATCAATATCGCAGATTGGATGATAATTGGCTTTCCTATTCCTACCAGGAAAAGGTGCTATAAAAAAGAATATATGATAAAAAATAAAAATAGAATGGATTTTCAAAAAAGCTCGGAGTGTTCCGGCTTTTCTTTTGCCTACATTCTAAGAAGTGTTGGAAGAGAAGCGGATGGTAATGATATGTATGCACAAATGCCGGGTAAATTTAAGAATGGAGCAGTGATGCCCAAAAATCTAAAAAAATTAGTGCAAATGTATGGGTTTAAGGTTACCTATGTAAAGGGAAGTTTAGAGTCATTAAAAGCAGAACTATGTGAGGGAAATAGAGTCATAGTATTGATAAAGACAAGAGCAGATAGAGCATGGCTCCATTATGTGCCAATTGTTGGGTATGATGAGGATAATGTTTTTATAGCAGAGTCGTTAGAATATTTGGTCAATTGCCAAGAAACATATTATAATCGCTCATTGGCTCATCGTGAATTTCTTAAATTATGGGATACAAGAATGCCATATATGCCTTTATATAAAAATACATATTTAATAATTGAATAAAATAGAAATTAAAAATAGAAACCTTCTCTATTAGCATGAACTGCATTTTGAATAGAGAAGGTTCTATTTTCTTAGAAGATTAGTGTGCTATTGTTTATAAGAGAAGCTTCGTTTCCTGAAACATTTTCGATTACAGGAGAAGCGTCGTTCCCAGATACATTTTCGATTGCAGGAGAAGCGTTGTTCCCAGATACATCTTCGGTTTCAGGAGCAACTTCATTCCCAGATACATTTTCATCTTCAGGAGCAACTTCGTTACCCGATACAGCATCAGCTTCGGGAACAGAATCATTATCAGATACAGAATTAGTGTCCTGTCTGTCTTCTGATGTTTCAGACTCAGAATCATTCTGAATATCGTCTTCTGTTAAGAAGGCTTCTTCGTTTTCAGACGTGGAAACTTCTGGATTGGTTGTTTCACTTATGGAATCATCTTCGTTGATAATAGCGTCTTTTTCAACCCATATTTCCCATTGTGTAAGGTCTTCTATATATCTGAAGCAAAGTAAATCTTCTGTAATCAAGTTCCCTTCCGAATTCATAAGATATGCATACCCAAACTGAATCTGAACCGATTCTGGATACCAGGTGTCCTCTTTTGCTGTATTAAACGCTTCTGTTATTGTAACGGTAGTAATCTTTGTAATAGGGTCAGTACTGATTTCGACTCCATTTTTCTGTAATGTTTCAGTATCATCAATTGCAATTATCTCATAGTCTGTATAACCGGTTCTGTGTTGATCACCATCTTCATCTGTGTAGTAAGGTCCCCAAACCTGCCTGTTTTCTATTCTTACAACAGGAACCAAAGGCAATGTCTGACCTTTGTATTTCTTTGTAAAATCAAAAAAAGCATCTGTAGGATTAAAATCAGGATCTAAGGTTTTGTCAGACCAGTTAACGTTCCAATAGGAACTGCTAGGCATTAATGAATCGATATTAACTTCATCATCCCATATAGGATACAATTTCATTTCTACAGTATCCCCTTTTTTTATATGATAATCGTTGTTCTGAGCCATCCCATTTTTTATTCGCGACAAATGGAACGTGCGTGATAGGGATAGAAAATTAAATACTGGATTCCAAACAGTTGTTCTGTAACAACATGTCTCATCTATACAATAGGCTCCTGTTACTGAAATATCATATTTGGATGATACATGTGAAGTTAAATAGTGTGTGTGCTCCCTTGTTTTTACGATGGTGTCACAAGAAGAACAAATTAATTTCTGCGTAACAGGTTCTTCGATTTTAAAGCACTCTTTTCCATTGTATGTGCATCCAATGACATCATCAATTGTGTATTTCTTTAATGGGAATGCAACATCGTCACTTTCTGCCCCATCATCTCGCCAGCGTGGTGTCATGACATATTCACCGCCGATGAGTGGTTCCTCCTCTGTAGGAGCTTTAAAAATGCAGACTGATTCTTCTGTTACATGATTGTTTGGATCAATTGCTAATGTCAAATATTCTTCGTAAACACCGCATAATATACATGTTGTCTTACCTTTTCCGGTTGTGGAACAGGTAGCAGCAGTTAAGGTTTCCAATTCTCCCATGATATGATCCAGATGATCAATACTTGTCTCAAAACTATAAGAGCACACGCTGCAAGTAGTGTTGAGCGTACCTTCTTGCTCGCAAGTTGGTTCCTTTGTAACGGATTCTACATAACTATGTGGAGCATATGTCAAAAACTTTTTGCGTGTTTTATCACAGGAAATACAGGAATAAACAATTTCGCCCTTTTCTGAGCAGGTTGATTCTCTTGTAATAACGCCAGTATTATATGTGTGTGCTTTCAAAGCTATTTCTTTTTCGTATGTAGCACCACAGCTAGTGCAGGTATAAAGTCTCGTTCCTTTTTTAGTGCATGTAGACTCTGTTGTTACAATTCCCTCATCAAAAATGTGAGTACAGTCTGATACAATTACGTGGCAAATAGCAGTAATACCATTAGCCGTTGCTTGGATATCTGCTTCTCCACACTTTTTAGCGGTAATTGCACCGTTTTTTACAGAAACTACACTATTATCGGTGCTTTTCCATTTTACGGTCTGGTTATTTCCAATCACGTCAATTGGCAAAAAGGTAGTGTCTTGTTCCTTGAGTATCAGCGTTTCTTTTGCCAATACTGTTTTTGGAGTTTTTACAATCATTTGACAGGATGCCGTGACACCATTTGCAGTCGCTGTAATGGTTGCAGTACCTTCTTCTAATGCGGTTATTTTACCCTTGGATGAAACTGTTACTACATCTGAATCAAGACAATCCCATGTTGCTTTTTTGTTAGGACCATCTATCGTTGCCTTTAATGTCACAGTATTTCCTTTGGTGCCTGTATATAAAACATAGGATGTCTTATCCAGCTTAATTGTCGGTTCATAGTTTTTGACTGTTACGCGGATGCTGTCAGTAATTCCATTTGCAGTCGCATAAATCAGTGCAGTACCAGCTTTTTTTGCAGTAACCTTTCCCTTTGCGTTAACAGAAGCAATGGATGGTGAATTGCTTTTCCATTTCACAGTAGTGTTCTCACCGACCACGTTACATTGTAGTGTAGTTGTTTTATCTGTTCCTTTGGTTCTTAGGGTAAAACGTTTATCTGCACCACTTATAGTAGAAATCTGTGTAGTGCTTTTTTGGACGATTACTTTGCAGGTGTCACCTACTTCGCTTCCGGCTGTCATCTGGCGTACAGTGACGTAATAAGTTGCACCATATCCTTTCCATTGGGTGGATTGTTCTGCATTAGGTTGAATGGTTATTAGTCCGTCATCGACTGCGATAACTTCTGGTGATAAACTGTTCCAAAAAACGTCTCCGCTTGCGTGAAGCTGCTTTGATTTGGCAACTAAAGGCCATTTTTTTTGTGTCGTATCATTTTGACAATACAGAGTAATGATTTCTTCTTTTATGGTAGCGGTAGTATTGGTTACTTCTACGCTACAACTTGCTTTTATTCTGTTGGCTTCTGCGGTAATCAGTGCAGTACCAGCTTGTTTTCCCACAACGTTACCATTTTTTACAGTTGCGACTGATTGATTGCTG
>JAFUQM010000042.1 GCA_017472325.1 Lachnospiraceae bacterium | reverse complement strand
TGAGCTAGAAATCAATTATGAGCATCTTGCAGATTGCGTTATCACAATGGACATTTGCTCCAAAATATAGTAGACAAGAATACCATACATATTATGGGCTGTCTTATGAAAAGAAAAAGAACTGTGCATTCGCACAGTTCTTGCTTTTTGCCTATTTAATTGGTTTTGCTCCAGCTTTTTCCTGAGCTTTTTCTATAGCACGTTTGAAGAACCCTTTTTTCTGTGGTTCTACTTTGATGGAACCATGTAACCCTTTTACGCCTGTAATATAAATGCCGCTGATAACAGCTTTTACTTCTTTTTTTACAGGAACACTGTCAAAAATTTTCTCGTCACATACAAGAGACATAATCTGTGGACCAACTTTTGCTTTTACAATTGGAAGTTTAGAACCACGAAGCATTCTTGGTGACTGGTCGATTACCATTTGAGGCAATCCGGAATCTTTTAATTTCATACGTTTCTTGTCGATGATTAACATGGAAACAGTCTGCTTGTGGGCTTCAATCTGTGCCTGCTGTTCTTCCTGACGCTTCTGTGCTTTTCTGCCTAAAAAATAAAGGGCAACAATCGCAATGACAAGGATTGCGAATATAACTATTAACACGATAGTTGATGTGTTCATGCGCTATACCTCCTACGTTATTAAACATGGGATATTGTACCATTGTTTTGGCATTTGTGCAAGTATTCAGGACGTGGATTCCTTGGAATATCATAGGGAGTGTCTGCCTTGAATAAAAAAAGGGAATGTTATATAATAAGCAAATAGGAGAAAAGAGCATGGAAATATTAGAACTGATATGGGAAGCAATAGTAGCCGGATTTCATTTCTTTATGCAGAATCTGGTATTTTTTAATTTCATTTTTGCAATTGCAGTGGTATTTTTCCAGCGTAAAGAACCTAAGTCGACATGGGCATGGCTGTTGCTGTTGTACTTTATTCCGGTTCTGGGATTTATGTTTTACCTGTTAGCAGGTACAGATACGCATAAGCGGAAAATGTTTAAGACCAAAGAAATTGAAGACCACTTGCATGAAGCAATCAGGAAACAAGAATATAGTCTACGGAATAGAGGACGGGCAGATGAAGCACCGGATATTGCAGGATATTCGGACTTGGTTTTGTATAATTTGCAGACATCGGGTGCAGTTCTTATGAACAATAACGACTTGCAGATTTTTACAGATGGCAATGAAAAATTTGATACTTTAATAGAAGATATCCGTCAGGCAAAACAGTATATTCACATCCAGTACTATATTATTAAAAATGATGTATTATTTAACAGAATCAAGGATGCTTTGATTGAAAAAGTACAAGAAGGCGTAGAAGTTAGAGTACTGTTTGATGCGATGGGGTGTCGTAGTGTAAAGCGTAGTTATTGGAAGGAATTAGAGCGACAGGGAATTAAAACAGCAGAATTTTTCCCAGCATTATTAAGACGTCTGCACCTTCGTATCAACTACCGTAACCATAGAAAAATTGTGGTTATCGATGGCAAGATAGGATATGTAGGCGGATTCAATGTTGGAAAAGAGTATATCGGATTAGATGAAAAGTTTGGATACTGGCGTGATACACATCTGCGGATTGAGGGTGATTCGGCGCTTGCATTAGAAGTACGATTTATTCTGGATTGGAATTATGCAGCCAAAGAGAATTTATTTAAAGATAATCGCTATTTTAATGTGGAACAGACATATCGAAGAGAACAGTGTGATATACAGATTCTATCGAGTGGTCCAGACTCAGCATTACAGAATATTAAGGCAAACTATGTCAGAATGATTCATAAAGCGGAGAAGTCAATTTATATTCAGACCCCGTATTTTATTCCAGACGAATCCATGATGGATGCGCTCATGATTGCAATTAATTCAGGTGTAGAAGTCAATATTATGATACCATGTAAACCGGATCATCCATTTGTATACTGGGCAACGTATTCCTATATTGGTGATCTTGTTATGGCTGGTGCAAATTGCTATACGTATAACAATGGATTTTTGCATGCCAAAGGTATTGTTGTGGATGAACGTGTGATGTGTTATGGTACAGCTAATATGGATATCCGTAGTTTTGCACTTAATTTTGAAGTCAATGCGATAGTGTACGACTCTGGAAAAGCATTCCAGATGGTAGAAAAGTTTAAGGAAGATTTAAAGGTATCCCGACAGATTACCAAACAGCTTTATGCAAGTCGTTCATTAAAAATCAGAATAAAAGAGCAGGTATGCCGCCTTTTATCACCAGTATTGTAGGATAGTTTTTCGTGAAAAATGTGTGAAATGTAAAGAAATGCTTTCAACAATGTCTGAAATATGATATAACAGATATATTGTAATGATAGAAGGAGAATGAAGTAATGAGAAAGAAAATGGCAAACTTATTCAACATAAGAGTAGTGAAAAAAGCATTCTGCCTGACTCTGATTTCTGCTATGTTTGCAGGAATTTTGAGTGGATGTGGCAACACTGACAATACAGGGGATGCTGATACAGCATTGGCTAATTTGGCAACAGATCAGTATGTTACAGTAGGTGATTATGCAGCATTTGATGTTTCTGTAGAACCAAAGCAGGAGATTACAGACGAGGATGTTGCACTCTATTTACAGTATGTGCTTGCAAGTTATCCGATTAAAGATGATGCTGAGTACACAATTCAGATGGGTGATACAGCGAATATTAATTATGAAGGAAAAAGAGACGGTGTTGCATTTGAAGGTGGTACTGCGGAAGGCTATGACCTGACAATTGGTTCAGGTTCCTTCATTCCAGGATTTGAAGATGGATTGATTGGTGCAAAAATCGGTGAGACGAGAGATATTCCGTTAACGTTTCCAGAAGATTATCATGCAGAAGAACTTGCTGGAGCTGAGGTTGTATTTACAGTTACTGTAAATTATGTTTACACATCAACAATGACAGACGAGCTTGCTGCTAAGATGAATCCAAGCACACCAACAGTAGCTGAATACGAAGCATATGCAAAAGAGCTGCTGATTCAGGATGCGCAGGCAGTATATGATAATGCAGTATATGAAGAGATTACAAGTACTTTGATGGATGCTTCAGAAGTGAAGCAGGATGCGCCAGAAAATCTTGTAGACAGATATTTTGAGCAGGCCAAAGGATACGCACAGCAATATGCAGCAATGTATGGCATGGATTATGAAGCTTATATCCAGGCATTGGGTGGTACAGTAGAAGCATATGAAGAAAGCATGAGAGTAGAAGCCGTGAATTATGCTAATAGAATGGTAATGTATCAGGCAATTGCCAATGCGGAAGGTCTTTCAGTGTCAGAGGAAGAAGTTCAGACCGAAGCAGCAGAAACCGCGGCAGCAGCCGGATATGAATCGGCAGATGCTTATCTGGAGACTGTTGACAGAGCTACATTTGAAGACTATCTGATGAGAACAAAAGTATTGGAGTTTTTAAAAGAAAGAACAACAATTACAGAGGTAACAGAAGAAGATATACAGGAAGCTACAGAAGTGCTTGACGGCGCAACAGCAGAATAAATAGAAACAGAGGGGTTTGAGAAGATGAATTTAGTAGACATCAAACAGTTATACCGTAACAAAGAAGAATATATTGGTAAAGAAGTTGAAGTTGGAGGCTGGGTAAGAAGTATTCGAGATTCCAAAACATTTGGTTTTATCGTTATCAATGATGGAACATTTTTTGAGCCATTACAGGTTGTGTATAGTGACCAGTTAGATAACTTTGATGAGATTTGTAAATTAAACGTAGGTGCAGCTCTGATTGTAAAAGGAACACTTGTAGCAACACCGCAGGCAAAACAGCCATTTGAGATTCAGGCAGCGGAAGTCTATGTGGAAGGTCCATCTACAGGGGATTATCCATTACAGAAGAAACGTCACAGCTTTGAATATTTAAGAACAATTCCTCATTTACGTGCAAGAACAAATACATTCCAGGCAGTGTTCCGTGTGCGTTCACTGGCTGCATATGCAATCCATCAGTTCTTCCAGGATAGAGGATTTGTATATGTACACACACCAATTATCACAGGCAGTGACTGTGAAGGTGCAGGTGAGATGTTCCAGGTAACAACAATGGATATGAACAACCTGCCAATGACAAAGGATGGTAAAGTAGATTATACACAGGATTTCTTCGGTAAAGAGACAAACCTGACAGTAAGTGGTCAGTTAAATGTAGAAACATATGCTTTCGCATTTAAAAACGTATATACTTTTGGACCAACATTCCGTGCAGAAAACTCTAATACAACAAGACATGCGGCTGAGTTCTGGATGATTGAGCCTGAAATTGTATTTGCAGATTTGAAAGATGATATGATTCTTGCAGAGAGTATGATTAAATATATCATTCGTTATGTATTGGAAAATGCGCCGGAAGAAATGGCGTTCTTTAACCAGTTTGTGGATAAGGGATTAATCGAACGTCTGGAAGGTGTTATGAATTCAGAATTTGGACATATTACTTATACAGAAGCAATTGAAATTCTGGAAAAGCATAATGATGAATTTGATTATAAAGTATCATGGGGATGCGATTTACAGACAGAGCATGAACGTTTCTTAACAGAAAAAGAATTCAAACGCCCTGTTTTCGTAACAGATTATCCAAAGGATATCAAAGCGTTCTATATGAAGTTAAATGATGACGGCAAAACAGTTGCTGCAATGGACTGCCTTGTACCAGGAATAGGCGAGATTATTGGCGGAAGTCAGAGAGAAGACAATCTGGAACTGTTAGAAAAACGCATGGACGAAATGGGACTGAACAAAGAGGACTATGATTTCTATTTAGACCTTCGTAAATATGGATCTGCACGTCATGCAGGATTTGGACTTGGATTTGAAAGATGTGTTATGTATCTGACTGGTATGGGCAATATTCGAGATGTTGTGCCATTCCCAAGAACAGTAAACAATTGTGAATTATAATACAGTGTCATCATAGGCAGTGTAGGAAATGAAAGAAGCAGAAAGTATGTACAAAAAGATAATTAGTATTCTTCTTATTGTTTCAATATGTGCGTATACAGTAGTGGAAGTGCAAGCTTCCACTATTTCTGATTTAAAAAACCAGCAGAAAGAAACACAGAAGCAACTAGAGGCAGTGCAGGGAACGATTTCAGGATTGGAAGATGAGCAGGAAGCAATTGAAGAAGAGATTGCGGGCATTGATGAAAGTCTTGTTGAGATTATGGCAAGTATCGATATCATGAAGGAAGAAATTGAGACCAAGAAAGAAGAACTGGCACAGGCGGAGATTGACCTTGCAGAAGCACAGGCAACAGAAATGGAACAGAATGAAGCGATGAAAAAGCGCATTCAGTTCATGTACGAAAAAGGTGATCAGTCATATATGCAGCTTTTGTTTGAAGCAGAAAGTATGACCGACTTTTTGAATAAAGCAGATTATATTCAGCAACTCTACTCGTATGATAGAGCACTTCTTTTGGAATATCAGGCAATAAAAGAAGAAGTAGTGCAACTGACAGAGCAGCTGGAGCTTGAACAGTCAGAACTGGAAGCAGAAGAAGGCGAACTGGAAGAAGAACAGATTGCATTAGAAGAGATGCTTGTGTTAAAGCAGGAAGCAGCCGACAATTACGAAGTTGAGATAGCAAAAGCAAAACAGGAAGCAGCAGCGTATAAGACTAAGATTAAACAGCAGACAGCACAGATTAAAAAGTTAGAAGAGGAACAAAGAAAAGCACTTTTGGCAGCAAATGCTAATAATAATGCTTCGCCAGGCGGCAAATATAATGTACCAGGTTTTGATGTGTCTATTATTAACAAATCGGGTGGTAGTGCGCTAGGCAAAAAAATAGCGACATATGCATGCCAGTTTATTGGCAATCCATATGTCCCTGGTGGTACAAGTCTAACAAAGGGTGCTGATTGTTCTGGATTTACACAGTCTGTATATCGTAACTTTGGCTACAACATTCCAAGAACCTCTACTTCGCAGAGAAGCTGTGGAAAAGAAGTTTCTTATGCGGATGCGCAGCCAGGTGATTTGATTTGCTATGCAGGTCATGTCGCTATTTACATTGGTGGCGGTATGATTGTGCATGCTAGTACAGTAAAGACAGGCATTAAAGTGTCTTATGCGACATACCGCTCTATTTTGTCCGTGAGACGTGTCATTTAATGAATAAATAATTTTCTAGTGTTTTCTCCAGGTAGCAGGGGAGAAGAGGAGGAGCATTGGAAAAATCTCCAGTCTTCCAGCTAACATATCAAACATAAGTACGTATTTGGAGAATGTAGAAAACATAGCAAAGTTGCCTGCTGGTCCAACAAGCTCAAGACCAGGACCGATGTTATTTAATGTTGCAGCTACTGCGGTAAAGGTAGTAACCAAATCAAAATTATCAAGACTAATTAGCAAAATAGATCCTGCAAAAATTGCAAGGTAAGTTACAAGAAAGATATTTGCAGAACGAACTACTTCGTGTGGAATGGCTTTTTCGTCCAGACGAAGTATTTTTATGCTTCTGGGATGAATTAAATGCGCTAGTTCTTTTTTTGCTGCTTTAAAGTAGATTAGGAAGCGGGAAACTTTGATTCCGCCACCGGTACTGCCTGCACAGGCACCTACAAACATTAGTAGAACAAGAATCCCTTTAGAAAAGCTAGGCCACAGATTAAAATCCACTGTCGCAAAACCGGTTGTTGTCATTATAGTTGATACTTGAAATGCTGCATGGTGCAGATTATATATAAAATGATTGTTTCCTGTCAACGTTAGATTCAGAGCAATGAACAATGCGCTGGAAGCAAAAAGTATAAAATACCAACGAACCTCTTCCATCTTGAAAGCATCTTTTAGTTGTCTGACAAAGAGAAAGAAGTAAAAGTTAAAGTTAACACCGAATAAAAACATGAATAGAGTTATAATGCCTTGTATCATCGGGGAATAACTGGCAATACTATCAGCTTTAATGCCAAAACCGCCAGTACCAGCTGTTGCAAATGCAGTACAGAGCGCATCAAAAACAGGCATACGTGCAATGATTAGAATGATAAATAGAAGTAAAGTCATTGCAAAATAAACTGCGTATAAAAAGAAAGCAGTTTTTTGAAGTTTTGGAACAAGTTTACCAACAGATGGTCCGGGGCTTTCTGCTTTCATAATGTACATACTTTGACCGCCTGCAAGTGGCAGGACAGCAAGGATAAAAACAAGAACACCCATACCGCCAATCCAGTGCGAGAAAGCTCTCCATAATAGGTTGCAATGGGAAAGGGATTCTACATCAGCAAGGATGCTGGCACCGGTTGTTGTAAAGCCAGAGATAATTTCAAACAGAGCGTCTGTCATACTTGGTATTTCCTGACTAATAACAAGAGGCAGGGCACCTATGATACTTAATATAATCCAACTAAGTGCTACAGTGACAAAGCCTTCTCGCGCATAAAAGATTGTATTTGCTGGCTTTTTACGCACAACAATCCATCCAAGAATCAGACAGATTATGGAGCAGAGTAGATAAGACCAGCCAGCTTTTTCTTGATAGCAAAGGGCAACCAAAGCAGGAAGTAGCATAAAAAAGCCTTCCAATCGGATTACCCAGCCTAGTATATAAGTGATAATAGAACGATTCATCATAATTCATAGTCCTCGTTAATTCAAAATCTCTTTGATGTCGTTTAAGCCTTTGTGTGTTGTTACAACGATTACTGTATCACCTGGTAAAAGTACATCGCGTCCGCCTGGTGTGATAATGTCATTACCGCGGATAATACAACAAATCAGTAAATCTTTCTTTAATGCAAGAGATTGTAATGTCTTGCCTGTAAGGGCATTTTCACCACGAATGTAAAATTCCAATGCTTCAATACGATTGTCCATCATGCGGTAAAGTGATTCTACATTACTGCCCATAGAATTTTCAAAGGAACGGACATATTGTATAATGCGTTCAGATGTTATATTTTTAGGACAGATGACGCTTCCGACAGGGATATCTTTTATAACATCTTCAAAAGCAATTCTATTAATTTTTGTAATTCTCTTTGCATTCGATATCTGGTTAGCATACAGTGAGAGAAGAATATTTTCCTCATCTAGGTTGGTCAGAGACACAAAGGCTTCGGTCTGGTGTATGCCTTCTTCTAATAAAAGCTGCTGGTCAGAAGCATCGCCATTGATGACCATAGCGTTTGGAAGTGCTTCGCTTAACATTTCACAGCGTTCTTTTGATTTTTCAATTATTTTTACGTGTACATTGGCATTGGACAAACGTTTCGCAAGATAGTAGGAAATGGTTCCGCCGCCAGCAATTGTAACATTATGAATAGCTTTGGCTCGAATACCAATATGGTTAAACATAGGTACGATGTCCTTTGGCGGTATAATGACAGAAATGGAGTCATTCGCATACAGCGTCGTATCACCGTTTGGAATCATAACAGTATGATTTCTTTCTACAATACAAATCAAGATATTATATGAGATACTGGCAGAAATATCTTTGATTTGTTTGCCGTCTAATATAGAGCCTTCAGGAATCATAAAACGGATTAAATTGACTCTCCCTTTAGCAAAGGTATCAATTTCCAGTGCAGATGGAATCTGAATCAGGCGTGAGATTTCCGCAGCAGCCGTAAATTCGGGATTAATTGCCATAGAAAGTCCCAGTTCCTCTTTGAGATAGCGAATTTCCTGAAAATATTCAGGGTCACGAACTCTTGCAATGGTAGAACAGTTACCGGCTTTTTTGGCAATCAGGCAACTGAGCAGATTAATCTCGTCTGAGTCCGTTACAGCAATCAGAAGATCAGCATGCTTAATATCTGCCTCTGACTGTACACGAAAGCTGGTTCCATTTCCAACAACACCATTTACATCGACTTGGTTAAGGGCATTCTGAAGACGCTCATGGTCATTATCAATGACTGTAATATCATGTCCTTCATCATTTAATTGTTCTATCAAAGTCATACCGACTTTGCCGCAGCCTACAACGATTATTTTCATTGAATTTCTAAGCCTTTCTGTATCAGTACTGTATTTATTGTGGATATTTCTGTTGTATTTTATGCTGATACTTATATCTATGGCTACTATTCTAGCACGAAATGATAGGGGATTCAATTTGTTTTACATGGACATTGCTTTTTTATAGGTAAGGATAAATCTAATATTTATGGGAAATTTATAATTAGTTTATTGGATGACAGGATTGCTGATGTTAGAATATAAGATAATAAGAATGAGTATGTCATATTTATTCAGGAAGAAGGCGTTAATATGTGTACAGCAGTAACTTATAAAACAAAGAATCATTATTTTGGGAGAACACTGGATTATGAGATTTCTTATCTGGAAAATGTAGTCATTACACCGAGGAGATTTCCGCTGCAATTTCGTAAGGTAGGGAAATTGGCAGAACACTATGCAATCATTGGAATGGCAACTGTTGCGGAGGGATATCCACTTTATTATGAGGCGACCAATGAAAAAGGACTTAGTATGGCAGGGTTGAATTTTCCGGGTAACGCAAAGTATCATGAGGAATCAGAAGAAAAAGATAATGTTGCCCCTTTTGAATTTATTCCTTGGATTTTGGGGCAGTGTGCAACGCTGAGCGAGGTAACAGAAAAAATAGCACATATAAATCTGGTCAATATAAACTTTAGTGAAGCGCTTCCGTTATCCCCGCTGCATTGGATGATTTCTGATAGGGAGGCATCTATCACAGTGGAATGCGTAAAGGATGGAATCAAGATATATGAAAATCCAATCGGTGTCTTAACGAATAATCCGCCATTTGAGATGCAGATGTTTAATTTAAACAATTATATGAATTTGTCATGTGAAAAGCCCGTGAATCAATTTGCCAAACAACTTCCGCTTGAGATTTACAGCCGAGGTATGGGTGCGATAGGTATGCCGGGTGATTTATCTTCTGCGTCA
This sequence comes from Lachnospiraceae bacterium, assembly GCA_017472325.1. Lineage (GTDB taxonomy): Bacteria > Bacillota > Clostridia > Lachnospirales > Lachnospiraceae > RGIG4733. The sequence goes on along the minus strand of JAFUQM010000042.1, from coordinate 3,271 downwards.
CGATTTGTGAGGGCAGCATTTACGAAAATGAATTCTGTTTCAGGCAATACAGAAAGTGAAAGCGTGAGTCAGTTTTTTCATATTTTGGGTGCCGTGGCACAGCAACGTGGTTGTGTGCATATGGGAAATGGTGAATATGAGATTACGATATATACGTCATGCTGTAATACAGATAAAGGAATTTATTACTATACAACCTATGAGAATAGCCAGATTACTGCTGTGGATATGCATAGAGAAAATTTAGAAGGTAGTGAATTGATAGCGTATCCGCTTGTGAAAGGGCAGCAGATAAAATGGATGAACTAGAGAGAAACTGGATGTCAGAAGTTATGATGCAGTAGCCTCATTATTGTGTGGGTCGTGAATTTGTAGTAGAATATAAAAGAATAGCGTTAGATAACAGTGTGTATTTGAGAATAGACAAAGGAGAAGGTGGGGTATGAAAAAACTGGAAACAAGTCAGCAAGTTTCAGAACTGTTTGACAGACTATATCCATTATGCCGCAGTATTTTAGGGGAAGGATATCGTGAATCATTAAAAATCTTAGAAGAGTATATTCCGTTAGAGGAGGAGTATTTCCCATCAGGTGAAAAGGTGCTTAACTGGGTAGTGCCACAGGAATGGGTTATCAGAGAAGCATGGATAAAAGATGAAGCAGGAAATACTGTAATTGATTTTAAAGATAACAATCTTCATGTTGTAAATTATAGTGACAAGATTGATGAAATCATGGATTTAGAAGTATTAAAGCAGCATATCTATACGTCGGAGGCAGATGATGATGCGATTCCTTATACAATTTCGTATTATAAAAAGCGTTGGGGCTTTTGCATGAGCAAAAAACAATTGGCGCAGCTTGAAGAGGGCAAATATCATGCCTATGTTGACAGTGAGTACATTGATGGTAATCTAGTTATTGGTGAAACGGTACTGCCAGGTGAATCAGATAAAGAAATCTTGTTAACTTCTTATCTGTGCCATCCTTCTATGGCAAATAATGAATTGAGCGGACCACTTGTTATGGCGATGCTGTATCAGAAAATACAGAAATGGAAAACGAGAAAGTTTACGTATCGTTTTGTTGTAAACCCGGAAACAATAGGCAGCATTGCTTATTTAAGCAGACATGGAGAAGCGCTAAAACAGTCTGTGTATGCTGGACTGGTGTTTACGTGTCTGGGCGGAACAGAACAGTTACGTTATAAAACTTCCAGAGGGGAACATTCCACGATAGATAAACTTGTGGAAGAAATCAATGAAGAAAATCCAGATACTTTTAGAATTGAAGTTTTTAGTCCGACATCTGGTTCTGATGAAAGGCAGTATTGCTCCCCAGGATTTAATCTGCCAGTGGGACAGATGGCTCGGAAAGTATATGCAGAATATAAAGAATATCATACGTCTCTTGATACAAAAGAATTGATGGGAATTGATAATATCATAGAATCCTGTGATAAACTGGAAGAATTCCTATTAAGACATGAAGCAGAAGCAGAGACGCTTATGGGAAAGGCGAATACACCAAGTCAGTTAGATAAAGGTGAAGGCAAATATTTTTATAGAAACCGATATCCATATGGGGAAGTAAAACTAGGTGACTATAATTTGTACCCGTCACTAAACACAAGTGGAGTAAAGAAGGAAGATTCAGAGTCTCTGATTAACGAACCGTGGTTTATCAGAAGTGTTATGATGCTGTTAAATTATTCCGATGGAGACTGTTCCTTGGAATATTGTGCCAAACGTTTGGAACTAGAGATAGATGTATTGCAAAAAGTAGCAGATATTCTTGTGGATAGAGGATTGCTAGATGGTCCTTTGGAAAAAAATAATTGAAGATAGTAAGAAAATGTTTTCACATGAAGTTGGTGTTTGCAACACAAGCTTTGCAGATAAAAGAGAGGAATAGGGTATTAGAATTATGAAAAGTAAAGTTGTATTGATGTGTGGTTCTCATATGAGACATTTATATATTGCAGAAAAATTTTTAAAAGAAGACAGATTGGCAGCCTTAGTGATTGAAGAGAGAGAAGATTTTGTTCCACAGCCACCGGAAGAGCTGTGTCAAAGAGATAAGGATAATTTTATCCTTCATTTTGCCAAGAGAGATGAAGCTGAACAGAAATTTTTTGGCGGTGTAGACAGAGAAAAATTGTTGGCAAGTGTACCAGTTTTACAAATTCCAGTAGAAGAATTAAATAGTGAGAAAACAATCGAGTTTATCAAACAGGCGGATGCTGACATGCTCGTTACGTATGGGGTGCATATGGTATCGAATGATATTATTTCGTGCTATGAAGGAAAAGCATTTAACATTCATGGCGGATTATCTCCGTGGTATCGTGGCAATACAACCTTATTTTGGCCATTCTATTTCTTAAAGCCAAATTATGCAGGTATGACAATTCATAGGCTGACACAGAAGTTAGACGGAGGTGATATTCTTCATCATTCTGTACCGACATTGGAATATGGTGATAAGATGCACGAGGTAGCATGTAAGGCAGTTGCCAAAGTAGCAGAAGATATCTGCGAGATTCTTGCCAGCAGAGACAATGGTGCAGAGTTTGTCTGTTCACCCCAGAAGAATGCTGGAAAGTTATTTTTAAGCAAAGATTGGACACCGCAGACATTAAGAGTGATTTATGAATTGTTTGAAGACAAAATCGTTGATATGTATCTGGATGGCGAGTTTGAGAAAGACGAGCCAGTGTTGGTGGATTTTTTTGCGGGTAAATAGGGGAAATGTCTTGACGTTTAGCTATGTGGAAGATATACTATAAGTAATTTAGTACCATACTAAATTTACATCATAAGTTCAAATAAAAATTTATTCAAACCGCCATCCTTGATGGCCCACATTGAGTGGAAGAGAAGAAAACTGTCATTGATTATGACAGTTTTTTTATATTTCAGCACTTATTAAACTAAATCTGTGGTATAATGAAATTAAATAATTACAGAAGATGGGGGAATTGTATGAAAGAGTATTTTGTTGGGTTAGATATGGGAACAGGCTCTGTAGGTTGGGCGGTTACTAATAATGATTATGAAGTTTTGCGTGCGCATGGAAAGTCTTTATGGGGTGTGCGGTTATTTGAAACAGCAAATACAGCAGAAGAGAGAAGAGGCTTTCGCACGGCAAGAAGGCGTCTGGCTCGTAGAAATTGGAGAATAGATTTACTACAGGAAATCTTTGCAGAAGAGATTCATAAAGTTGATGAGGGATTTTATTTACGTATGAAGGAAAGCCGCTATACGGCAGAG
>JAFUQM010000041.1 GCA_017472325.1 Lachnospiraceae bacterium | reverse complement strand
TAATGGTAACAGGGATTACCGCATACAAAGGAGGCCACTTATATGAAAAGAATAATACGAATCGGGATGGATGTCCATAGTACAAATTACACTTTATGCGCAATGGAGCCAATTATTGGAGAAGATGACAGGATTTTTGCAACAATCGATGTCACACCGGATTATAAAAACATTTTGATGTTTATTGAAAGCCTGAAAATGAAACTGGGTGTTGATAATCAGTACGATATTCAATGTGGATATGAAGCAGGATGTCTTGGATATTCTCTGTATAATCAATTAACTGCCGCAAATGTAAAATGTGTCATTTTAGCACCAACCACTATGCTGACCCCACAAGGGGTTCGTGTAAAAACGGATGCCAGAGATGCAAGGATGATTGCCCAGTGTTTATCTTACGGAGGTTATCATGCAGTTTATGTTCCGACAGAAGAAGATGATTCCGTGAAAGAATATATTCGTATGAGAGATGATCATAAGACAGCACTGAAAAAGATAAAACAGCAGATTAATGCGTTCTGTTTACGTCATGGACACCACTATGCCCAGAGTAAGTGGACAATAGCTCATTGGAAATGGCTCAAGAAACTGGAACTTTCTGCATTGTATAGGGAAGTGTTAAATGAATATATGACTTCATATGAAGAACAGACAGCAAAGATTGAAAGATTAGATCAGCGAATTGAAGAACTGGCAGTACAGGAAAAGTATGCAGAAAAAGTAAAGAAGTTGGGATGTTTTCTTGGGATTCAAACGCATACTGCATTATCTCTAATTGTAGAAACAGGAGATTTTACAAGATTTGCAAAAGGAAATATTTATGCTGCATATTTAGGTCTTGCACCAGGTGAGAATTCCAGTGGACCGAAGACAAACAGAACCAGTCTGTCCAAAGCGGGAAATAGTCATTTAAGACAACTGCTGATAGAAGCAGCCGGAGGAATATGCAAAGGAACGATAGGGCATAAATCAAAAGCATTAAAAGCAAGACAAAGTGGTAATACGGCAGAAGTAATTGCATTTGCAGACAAAGCGAATACAAGATTACGAAGTCGTTACTATAAATTTATAAGACATGGTAAAGCAAGAAATGTAGCTGTAGCAGCGATAGCAAGGGAACTGGCATGTTTTGTATGGGGAATGATGACGGATAATATCAGTGTAAAAGCGGTATAAAAGTACATCATGTTCATCTGTCAGTCGAGAGTGCTACGCACCGCTTCGGCGGCAAGCTCTTGACAGCCGTCTGCCCATGATGAATTGGGCGAACAAGCAGAAATAAGCAGTAAACTGCAGATTTCTGCCGAAGGATAAGTAACCAGTAAACAATTGACAGTATCTGGAAGGAGCGCTGATAACTTTGAAGGTTCGAGATATCTGCGTCTCTCCTTTGTTGGCACAAATATTGTGATCCACGTTATAAGATAGCCAGACTCACGGCGGACCATTAGCCTGTAGGTAACCAATCCACGAATAACAGAGTGGCCAAATGCCGGGAACTGTTAAGTCAGGCTCTTTTCAGATGCTGTCAATCAAACAAATGTGACAATTGTTAGGAGAAGTTTGTTATTGTGCAATTTATTCTTGACAAGAGGTCACTTCATAACAGGAGAGCGTGTGACAGAAAATAAAAAGAATAAACGTGCTCTGGGAGCAGAGTACGAAGAAAAAGCCGTGGAATATTTAAAAAACCACGGCTATTTTGTCCTGGAGCAGAATTTTCGCTGCAGGCTGGGAGAGATTGATAT
>JAFUQM010000040.1 GCA_017472325.1 Lachnospiraceae bacterium | reverse complement strand
GTTATCTGCTTCGTGGACAGTAACAGGAAGTGGAGCATTTGTATTGAGCGCAGATAAAAAGCACGGTGCAAGAGCAAAGGTGATGGGAATTACAACGGGGAAAATCGTAGATTATGGAATCAAGGATTCTATGAATATGGGTTGCTGTATGGCGCCGGCGGCAGCAGATACAATTTACCAGAATTTGATTGATTTTAACAGACAGCCTGAGGATTATGACAAGATTATTACTGGAGATTTGGGGACGGTAGGACAGAAGGCGCTGATTGATTTGCTGCGTGATAAAGGGTATGATATTACAGAACAACACACAGACTGTGGTATTGAGATTTATAATGCGGACAAACAGGACACCCATGCTGGCGGTTCTGGATGTGGCTGTGCAGCAACTGTGTTATCGGCTTATGTATTAAAGCAGATAGAAGATGGCATATGGAACAGAGTGCTTTTTGTACCGACAGGAGCACTTTTGTCTAAGACAAGCTATAATGAAGGACAGACTGTGCCTGGTATTGCACATGCACTTGTTATTGAGGCCTGTTAGGAATAAATATCTCAAAATAGTTAAATTTTCTTATAATTTGTTAAGAAGATGCATATTTATGCAAAAACTATTGAACATTTATAAAAATAGTTGTAATATAATACGAAAGGAACACAGGTAAGGATATCTGCGGATAGCCTTACCTGTGTTTTGTCCAATAAGACGGCTTGTGAAATGTGCCGACGTTTGGTTCTAACAAAGGATTAGATAGCCGGGGGGGGAAATCTATGAAGAGAAAAGTAAGAAGGTTAAGTATCCGTATGAAAATACTGATACCAGCAAGTATTCTGCTTGTGCTTGTATGTATTATTCTAGGGGGAAAATCCTATGATAATATACATGACGGCTTGCTTGCTATGGGGTTAGAAGAGGCAGAAATGGCTGCGAGTATTGCGAAGTCTGTGATAGATGGTGATGCATTACAGGAAATGGGCCCAGGTTTTGAAACAACGACAGTGTATGAGGAACAGATCGCAAATTTGCGTGAGATAAGAGATACTTGTGGTATCGCATTTTTATATCTCTTATATGAAGAGGACGGAGCGGTATATTATGGTTTAGACACAGATGAAACAGACGGGCAGTTGATGCCAGGAGAAGCATTTGAAGTAAGCTACGAAGAGCTAAAAGGGGTATTTGGTGGCGAAGATTATCTGCAGGAATCCATTGATGTTACAGAAAATGGTATTCTGATTACTGCTTACAAAGCCATTACAAACAGTCAGGGCAGTGTAGTGGCAGTATTGGGATGTGATTATGATGCTTCTGGTGTACAGGAAAGATTAACAGATGCAAGAAATAGTGTAATACAGGTTGCAGTTTTATGTCTTGCAGTGGCGTTGCTTGTGCTGAATCTGATTGTTATTGGCATTATGCGCGGCTTGCGGATAGTAGATGGTAAGATTTACGACCTTGTACATAATGAAGGTGATTTGACACAGAAGTTAGATGTAAATTCCGCTGATGAACTGGAATTGATTGCCGATAGTGTGAATGCGCTTCTGGAACATATACGAAGCATTATGCTCAATATTAAGAACAATTCCGAGAAAATCGGTGATTCTTCTGATACAGTAGCAAAACAGTTAGGTGTTGCAGAAGACAACATTACAGATATTACTGCAATTACGGAACAGATGAGTGCTGCTATGGAAGAAACAAATGCTTCATTGGTAGAGGTAGAAAGTTCAGTGGCTGATATGAATATGTCAATTACTGCAATTTATGAAAAAGCAGATGCAGAAAGTAAGGCATCTGATGACATCGTGCAAAAAGCAGAATCCATTTATAACAATGCAGTAAAGGAACAACAGGAAGCCCGTGTACTTGCAAAACAGATGGCCGATACTGTAAATGAGAAAATTGAGAAGTCTAAAGCAGTAGAGGAAATCAATAAACTGACAGCAGATATTATAGGAATCACAAGCCAGACAAAGCTACTTGCATTAAATGCCAGCATTGAAGCTGCAAGAGCCGGAGAAGCAGGAAAAGGCTTTGCGGTTGTAGCGGAAGAAATTGGTACGCTTGCAACTAATTCTGCAGAAGCAGCTTCTCAGATTAGTGAAGTGAGTCATAATGTAATCCTTGCGGTTGATGAACTTGCAGGAGAAGCCGAAAAAATGCTTTATTTTATGGAAGAAACGGCAATGCAAGGTTATGAGAAATTGTTGCAGAATAGTCAGGATTACCAGAATGATGTTGCAAATTTGAGTGAGATTATGAAAAACTTTGCAATAGCAAGTAAGCAACTTAAGGACAGTATCAGTAGTATCAAAGAGTCTGTAGATGCTGTAGGAACGGCTGCCGAAGAAAGTACGCAGGGTGTTATGCATGTGGCGCAGATGGCAGTTGCATTAAGTGAAAGTATGGCAGATATTGATAATGAAGCCCATGCAAATGCAGATGTTGCAAAGGATTTGAATGCAGAGGTAAATAAATTTAAAATCTAACAGATGCAAGGCTTTTCAAAAATAAAAATTTTAAAGCGGTGGTGAAAAGATATTTTTGGTAGTTCACCACCGCTTTGTTTGTCCAATCCTCTTTACGCAAACATAAAATTTGCTATAATAGAAAAGATAGTGCAAAGCATTTTGAGTCTGAATTTGATTCAAAAACGATTTTTTTAGAAGGGATGATGTTATGCGCACGATGCTTTTTAAAATGGAACGTCAGGGACTGCTACAGGTGGGTGACGAAGTAACGGTAACGGAAGGGGTACTTCCAAGTAACTATTATTATACGATTAATCCGTCACTTGCAATGAGTGGGAACTATCCTTTCAGGGAACGTATGCTTGCACGAACAGGTAAAGTAACCAATATTGAAGAAAACGAACGCGGTTTTTATGTCACCGCAGAATTTGATGAGTAAAAGGAGAGAGTATTATGTTAAAGAAAATTAGTACAGACAAAGCACCAGCAGCGATTGGACCATATTCCCAGGGAATTATTGCAGGCGATATGTTGTTTGCTTCTGGTCAGATCCCAATCAATCCAGCAACAGGTAATATTGAAGCAGAAGGCATTGAAGCACAGACAGAACAGGTTATGAAAAATATTGGTGCGTTGTTAGAAGCAGCAGGGGCAGACTATACAAAGGTTGTAAAAACAACTTGCTTCCTTGCAGATATGGCGGATTTTGCAGCTTTTAATGGTGTATATGAGAAATATTTTACAGAGAAACCTGCAAGAAGCTGCGTTGCAGTAAAACAGCTTCCAAAAGACGTACTGTGTGAAGTAGAAGTAATTGCTTATTTGGGCTAGATAGGAAGTTTTGACAGATGAAAAAAGATAATATTGTACTCATTGGAATGCCGGGCGCAGGAAAAAGTACAGTAGGCGTTGTACTTGCAAAGAAGCTAGGAAGGCGTTTTATGGACTCCGATTTGCTTATTCAGGAGCATACGGGCAAACTGTTGCATGAGATTATAGAGGAAAAAGGATTAGCAGGCTTTCTTGATATAGAAGAGGAAGTGAATGCCTCCATTCAGACAGCTGGTTGTGTGATTGCAACTGGAGGCAGTGTAGTATATGGCAAGAAGGCAATGGAACATCTTTGTTCCATTGGTACAGTGCTGTATTTGAAATTATCTTACGAAACGATTGCAGACAGACTCGGAGATTTAAACGAGAGAGGTGTCGCAGTAAAGAATGGACAGACACTTGAGGAGTTATATGAAGAGAGAATTCCTCTGTATGAAAAGTATGCGGATGTGATTGTGGATTGTGAAAACCAGAGCATTCGGGAAATCGTGGAATGGATATACCGTCATGAACAATAGAAAAACTATAAAAAGCAGTTTGTTGTTACTGTTAACAGCAACCATCTGGGGTGTTGCATTTGTAGCGCAGAGTGTTGGCATGGATTATGTAGGTCCTTTTACATTTAATGCAGTACGTTTCTTGATGGGGGGTATTGTATTATTTCCACTTGTGTGGATACGCTCAAGAAAGCAGAAAAATGTACAGTCATCAGATAAGAAAAAAATGTGGATTGGCGGACTATGTTGTGGACTTGCACTTTGCACTGCCAGTCTGTTTCAACAGGTAGGATTAATTTATACGTCTGTAGGCAATGCAGGTTTTATTACGACATTATACATTATTATTGTGCCGATGATGGGATTGTTCTTTGGTAAAAAGGTGCATCCAAGTTTATGGTTTAGTGCAATGATTGCTATTGTCGGTTTATATTTATTATGCGTAGGTGAAAATTTCTCTTTAAATAAAGGAGATGGACTGGTATTCATCTGTGCAGTTATTTTTGCGATACATATTCTAGTCATTGATTATTTTACTGCTTACGTGGACGGGGTATTTTTATCCTGTATCCAATTTTTTGTCAGCGGCATGATATGCACAGTGGGCGCGATTATTATGGAAACACCATCTATTGGTGGGCTGATGGCATGCTGGCTCCCGCTTGTGTATGCAGGTGTATTATCGTGTGGTGTGGCATACACATTGCAGATTATCGGACAACGTGATATGGATCCAACCATTGCTTCTCTCATTTTAAGTCTGGAATCGGTAATTTCTGTTCTCGCTGGCTGGATTTTGTTGGATGAAATATTGACTTTCAAAGCAATTGTAGGTTGTCTACTTGTATTTGCAGCAGTCATCCTTGTACAGTTGCATAATGAGTAAGCATCTTCATGGTGCAGGATAATATTTTCTTATCGATTATTGTATGTTATATCTGCTTGTATCTTTGCTTTTATTTTGCAAGGTACTCGTCAGAAAAATGAAAGTATTTCTATGCACCTGATTTTGATGGTTTTTATTGCAACCGTCTCGCGAAACTCGTCTTACAGAAAATAGCAACATATGTAACAGGCGCGACTTTTAACCGTTTTGTGCGTTTTCTTAATGAAGCACAGAGACATCAAGTTCTGCCCGAAACTCCCAGAGGCGAAGCCTCTTTTGTGGAGGGCAGAACAATCGAAGATGTCGAATGCTTCATTTAGAAAACGCCAAAACTAGGTTATCGTCGCGCTGTACATATGTTGCTATTTTCTGTAAAACTCAAACAGTACTTCGACGGTTGCGTACCATCAAAATCAGGTGCTAAGAAATACTAACATTTTCCTAAAAGAGTACCCTATGCAAAAATAAAAGCAAAGCTACATTGCAAATAATAGAGCAACCGATAAGAAAATATTATCCTATACTGTGGAGATGCTTACTCATTAGGTAACAAATTTTTTACATAAATATTCAATTTTGCCAAATACTATATAGTGCATGGTCGGTATGTAGCCTGATAGATGTTTTTGTATTATAAAAGTAGCGGAGGTAATGATGGAGTATTTAAATGCTTTCTGGGTAGGTGGTTTGATTTGTGCGCTTGTGCAGATCCTGATGGAAAAGACAAAAATGATGCCAGGTCGTATTATGGTATTGCTTGTATGTCTTGGGGCTGTAATTAGTTTCTTTGGATGGTATGAACCATTTATGGAATATGCAGGAGCTGGAGCAAGTGTTCCGCTTCTGGGATTTGGGAATGTACTCATGAAGGGAGTCAAAGAGGCGGTAGATAGTGAGGGCATTCTAGGATTGTTTCAAGGTGGATTTAAAGCAGGTGCGGTAGGCTGTTCGGCAGCCTTGATTTTTGGCTACCTTGCCAGCCTGATTTTTGAACCTAAGATGAAAAGCTAGAGGAACGTGGCACACTACCGGTTTTCTGTTGGTGGTGTGCCACGATACTTGTTTTATTTGAGAATTATAATAGAGTGAATTTGATACCTTTTTGATCTAAGAATTTGCTGATATACGTATCCCAGAGTTTGTCCGGGGTTTTGTCAAGGACAAATGTTTGATATGAAATACCTGTTATGAGAGTAATCATAGTGCCGTCGTATTTTATAGTAAGGACGGCATCATTTACACACATTGCCTGGGCAGCAGTCTGACCGATAGTATTGGATGACAGCGTGCCGTCTGATAAAAGTGTTTCTAATTGTTCTGGTATAAGATGCAGAACAAATTTAAAGTTCAGAGGTGTACGTTTGCCTTTGATTAATTCAAAACAGAAGGGGCTTATTTGTTCCCAAGGCATAAATGCAAAGTCACAAAAGGACAAATCATTTAATTCTTCGGTGCTAAAAAATTCTTTGTTGATACGACCATCAATGTGATACGTGGAAGCAGTAGTAATCGTTGCTTCTTCCAAAAGAAATATATGAAAACAGTCGGATTTTAACAATTTTCCCATAAAGTCTTTTGATTCTGTAATCTGTATTCCAATCATTGTAAGTTACCTTTCTCTTAATATCTGGATGATATATATGCTATCCATTCTCTGTAATCCATTATAAATCATTATATTATACTTTACAATAACACATACCATATGCTATCATAAGTAGTAATGAAAACCATGTCAAAGAGTCGTTGAAAATGGTTGAATTAGAAAATAAACCGCAAGATAGAGTAAGGAGCCGTAATATGAGTTATAAAATCGTAGTGGATAGTTGTTGCGAATTGCCAGAAGAATTTAAGAAACAGGACAGATTTGAAAGTGTACCGCTTGGTTTGGAAGTGGGTGACTATCAGACGATGGATGATGATAATTTTAATCAGGCAGAATTTTTAGAGAGAATTGCAAAGTGTCCGACTTGTCCCAAATCTTCTTGTCCATCACCAGAGAGATATATGGAAGCGTATAAAGCTGATGTAGATAATATTTATGTGGTAACGCTGTCTTCTCATCTGAGCGGAAGCTATAACAGTGCAGTATTAGGGAAGAATCTGTATGAGGAAGCATATGGTAAGAAGAATATTCATATTGTAGATTCGGAGTCGGCTTCTGGCGGAGAGACACAGATTGCACTCCTTGCGGCTGAACTGGAAGAACAAGGACTTCCGTTTGAAGAAATTGTAGAGAGACTGGAAGAATATAGAAGTGCAATGCATACGATTTTTGTATTGGATAATCTGGAAACATTACGTAAAAATGGTCGATTGAGCAGGGTGAAAGCACTCGTAGCCACAACACTGAGTATCAAACCAGTACTTGCAAGTGATAAAGGAAATATCGTACAGATTGGTCAGGGTGTTGGTAATAAGAAAGCGCTGCAGAAAATGGTTGACATAATTATGAAAGAAGTAACTGATTTGGATAAAAAGCGTTTGATTATGACACATTGCAACTGTGCAGAACGAGCAGCAAAAGTAAAAGAGATGTTAGAAGAACGAGCAAAGATCAAAGAAATTATGATCCTTGATACGGGTGGACTTAGCACGATGTATGCCAATGATGGTGGCATCATAATTGCAGTATAAAAGAGACTGCTGCATATAACTATCTTCATGGTATAGATAGTACTTTCTTATCGACGGTTCTGTTATTCGCAATGTATCTTTGCTTTTATTTCTGCAAAGGGTATTCTTTTCAGGAAAATGTTAGTATTTCTTAGTACCTGATTTTGATGGTACGCAACCGTCGAAGTACTGTTTGAGTTTTACAGAAAATAGCAACATATGTACGGCGCGACGATAACCTAGTTTTGGCGTTTTCTAAATGAAGCATTCGACATCTTCGATTGTTCTGCCCTTCACAAAAGAGGCT
>JAFUQM010000039.1 GCA_017472325.1 Lachnospiraceae bacterium | reverse complement strand
TTTGGTGTATTTGGTATTTGGTCATACTTAATTATACCATGAATGGCAGGTTCTTCGGAGCCTGCTTTTCTATTTTTAGGTATAAAGATGGAGCTGCTGCTCCATAGATGATTACTCACCTATTTTGCAACAGCTCCTTTTAAACATGTTCCATTTTATTTTTGCATCTTATACACAGGATCGGCTGGATAGCCGCCTTTTAATTTCTGCATACCGCGCTGGATAGCATCTTTGGAGTTTTTCCAGTCAGCGTCCTTGTTTCGGTAGTCAAACTTTTCTACGAGCCAGGAAACGTCTTCGTATAAGCGTTCCATATTATCCTCCATTAGTTGGAACATGGCTGGGTAAAATTCGGCTTTCTGTTTATCGTTTAGCTTAATGTCAGAGGCTTCGCAGAGGTCACCAAAATGGTGTAGGCAGAAGCCTTTGCTTTGACTAATTTTAGTTCTAAATTCAGCATCATTTTTATAGAGTTCAAAAAAGGTATCCAGATAGCGCTCATAAGTATCTGCATAGCGTTTGCAGATGTAGCAGGAACTATCTTTTTCCATTGCCCAGATGCCGATAGGGTTTTTGCGGGTGGTACTTTTTACAAACTTATCTTTGAGAGATGTTTTGTTAGGCGTAAAAGAAGAAAATTGCTTCTTCATCTGATAAATTGTCTCTTTGTAATGTGTTTTTAAAATCCAACCATTGCCGAGTGTGTTGCCATAATCGAACATTTTCTTGAAATGCATGCGGCAAAATCCAGCTTTATCTGTAGCTTCCCTGACATCGCTTTCCATATAGGAAGAGCAAGAACCAAGCACAAAATCCATCAAATCCTGTTCTACATTTCGTTCAATAAAACAAAAAGGACATTCGTCTTGTGCATTGACTGCATCATTTAAGGGAATGGTATATAATTTTTCTTTCATGATAACGCCTCCTGAGATAAGTATTTGTATTCAAATATTTCACTAAAATATGTAAAACCAGAACTTGTTTTTATTATATAAAATAATGATTTAAAATGCAAAGTTATTGTGGTAAACTGATAACGATAGTAATAAATATGACACAAGAAGGAACAGAAATGGCATTATTATCCGTAATTATTCCAGCATTCAATGAAGAAGAGAATATAGACAACACAATCTCAGTTTTATCGGGCATATTACGAGAAGCAGACATAGAGTATGAACTGATTTTTGTCAGTGATGGCTCAACCGATGGTACTTATCGTAAAATAGAAGCAGCATCAAAAGCAGATTTTCATATTAAAGGGGTGGAATTTAGTCGTAATTTTGGTAAGGAAGCCTCTATTTTTGCAGGTCTTGATATTGCGATTGGAGATGCCTGTGTAGTTATGGATTGTGATTTACAGCATCCACCAGAGACTGTTGTACAGATGTATCGGCTGTGGGAACAAGGATACGAAGTGGTGGAAGGGATGAAATCAGATCGGGGAAAAGAAAGTATTTTTCATAAGATGTTTGCAGGTGCCTTCTATCGTATTATGACGAAGGTAATTAAAATTGATATGAATGCGTCATCTGATTTTAAGCTTTTAGACCGCAAGGTAGTCAATGTGTTGAATGAGTTAAAGGAACGCAATACATTTTTTCGTGCGTTGTCTTTTTGGGCAGGATTTCGTAGGACAAGCGTAGAATATGAAGTCAAAGAGCGTGCATATGGAAGTACGAAATGGTCTTTTGCAAGTCTGTTTCGTTACGCAATTATGAATGCCACTTCTTTTAGTACATTGCCGCTACAGTTTGTTACACTGTTAGGGCTTATTATGATTTTATTTAGTGTAATTTTAGCAATGCAGACGCTGGTAAAATATTGCATGGGAACAGCCGTAGAAGGGTTTACGACAGTGATTTTGCTGATTCTCATTATCGGCGGCTGTATTATGATAAGTCTAGGTATCATAGGTCATTACTTGGCACGTATCTACGAGGAAGTAAAGGGACGACCAAGATATATTATCCGGACCACAACAGAAAATATCAAAGGAAATCTGTAAAACAAAAAGGTATTGCAGAATAATATGCAATTTTTCATATAAATACAATAATAGTTTCTTATCTGTTCTAACTTTTCCCATATGTGCAGGTATCTTTGCTTTTTGTTTTGAAAGAGGTACTCTTTTCAGGAAAATGTTAGTATTTCTTAGCACCTGATTTTGATGGTAAGCAACCGTCGAAGCACTGTTTGAGTCATACAGATAATCGCAGCATATGTACGGCGCGACGATAACCTGTATTTGGCGTTTTCTAAATGAAGCATTCGACATCTTTGATTGTTCTGCCCTTCACAAAGGAGGCTTTGCCTCTAGGAGTTTCGGGCAGAACTTGATGTCTCTGTGCTTCATTAAGAAAACGCACAAAACGGTTAAAAGTCGCGCCTGTTACATATGCTGCGATTATCTGTAAGACGAGTTTCGCGAGACGGTTGCAATAAAAACCATCAAAATCAGGTGCATAGAAATACTTTCATTTTTCTGACGAGTACCTCTGCAAAACTAAAAGCAAAGATACATTGCAGATAGAAAAACACCAGATAAGAAAATATTATCGTGCTTAAATGAAAAATTGCGTATTATTCTGCAATGACCTATTTGAAATTCAGGCGTTAGTATCTGTTGCGTAAGCTTTTATTTTGGCTAGTGCATTTGCTACTGGTGGTAGGGCGATAAGGAGCAGTGTTATAATTGCTTCAGGTACGATGTAAGTCATATTGTATGCAATGCCTGCCCAGAGCGCAGCTAGATTACCGCCGAAGTCGCCAACATATTCTGTGTAGAAGATAGCACCGGAAATGCAGTGTACCACGAAACGTCCAATGACAGCAACAAGATAGCCTTTGATTAAGCCATGTTTCGCTTTGTGGAAGAAACCAGATAGTCCAAGTGCGCCAAAAGCAAGTGGAAAATCAAGTACTACCTGAAGTGGATGCACTACATATGGTCCTGTAATAAACTGTAAGATGCCATAGGCAAGTGCTGCTGTTAAGCCAACAACAGGGCCATACCAGTAACCTACGAGACACACGATTAGCATGCTAAGCAATGTGATAGAGCCACCAAATGGTAATGATGGCAGCTTGATAAAGGTTGCAATGAAGATTGCAAGTGCGATTGCGATTCCTGAGAATACAATTGTTTTGGTGGTAAATTTGTTTTTTTGTGACATAAAAAATCCTCCTTGTAAAAATACGCAGGAGGGGGCCTTTACTATGCTTCCTTACGCCGGCATTATCCGGTTCAAGTAATGAGGGTCCGAACGCTTACTGCGTTCCGTCTCAGCAATTGCTCCCCTAGCGTGATTGAAATATGAAATTTATTTTCTAACGAAAGTATATAGCAATTATTGTTTTTTGTAAATATTTTTTTGCAGTTGATGCAAATACAACAGTGGATAGGAGTAGAACATGTATCATTATATTTTATTTGATTTAGACGGGACACTGACAGATCCAAAGCTAGGTATTACAACGTGTGTGCAATATGCCTTGCGACATCATGGTATTGAGGAACCAGATTTGGATAAGTTAGAGCCATTTATTGGTCCACCGCTTATAGATAGTTTTATGGAATTTTACCATATGACAGAAGCTGAGGCGCAACAATGCGTGGTGAAATATAGAGAGCGCTTTAAGGCAACAGGTTTATTCGAAAATGAAATTTATGAGGGCATTGCCGATTTGTTGCAGAAACTGCATAATTTGGGCAGAAAACTTGCTATTGCATCCAGTAAACCTACTGTATTTGTAACAAAGATTTTAGAATATTTTGAAATTGCATCCTATTTTGATGTTGTGGTAGGAAGTGAATTGGATGGAACAAGAAGTCGTAAGGAAGAAGTAGTAGAGGAAGCTCTGCGACAGCTTGGTGAAAAAGATGGAGTTATGTTAACTAAAGAAAACTGTGCAATGGTCGGAGATCGGAAATTTGATATTCAGGGTGCGAAGGAACATGGACTGACAGCAGTCGGAGTGGCTTATGGATATGCGCCAGAAGGTGAGCTGCAAATGGCTGGGGCAGATTATATTGCAAAGGATGTAGAGGAATTAGAAAAGCTGTTATGTTAAGAAAACAGAGATTTCTATTCAAAGACGGCTTAGGTTGTATAGCAAGGTCTATTTAGGGAGTGTGTAATAGCACTCCCTATTTATTTTGCAATAAACTAAAGATTCACAAGTTTTTCACAAAGGAAACACATTATTTTCAGAAATTATTTTTACAATGATGTAAATTAGCTAGAAAGAAGGTGAGAAAATGAAGTTCAGGCATGAACTAAAACAGGAAATAACATACGCAGATATGTTGGCTTTAAGACAGCGACTAAAAACAGTTATGCAGATAGATTCCCACGCTACGGATGGTAGGTATGAAATACGCAGCTTGTATTTCGATAATTTAAATGACAAAGCACTTAGAGAAAAGATAGATGGTATAAACATTCGGGAAAAATTCAGAATCCGCTATTACAATGGAGATATTTCTCATATGAAATTAGAGAAAAAAAGCAAGCGAAACGGACTATGTCTCAAAGAAAGTGTAAGTATAACAAGCAAACAGACGGAAGCGCTTCTAAATGGGAATTATATATGGATGAAGGACTCTGATGAGTCTCTTATCAAAGAATTGTATAGCAAGATGAAATATGATGGGCTGCGACCAAAAACAATTGTTGATTACATACGAGAACCATTTATCTTTGCGCCTGGAAATGTTCGCATAACGCTGGACTATAATATCAGAACAGGAATTTCATGTATCGATTTTTTAAACAATGCAAGTATAACTGTTCCAATCGCAAATAATCCTATGATTCTTGAAATCAAATGGGACGAATATTTGCCAGATATTATAAAAGATATTATTCAATTAAACAGCGGACGTATTGGAGCTTTTTCAAAATATGCCGCTTGCAGAATGTATGACTAATAAGAAAAAGGAGTAAATATTTATGACATTTAATGACATTTTTAAATCAAGTTTTTTGGAGAATATGACTAGTGTTAGCATTCTCGATATGATAGTTGCACTGGTACTGGCTTTCGGTATCGGTGTATTTATTTTTATGGTTTATAAAAAGACTTATCAAGGAGTAATGTATTCCTCAAGTTTTGGTACAACCCTGATTGCCTTAACAATGATAACAACAATTGTAATCCTTGCAGTCACTTCTAATGTGGTGCTTTCGCTTGGTATGGTTGGTGCACTTTCTATTGTGAGATTTCGTACAGCAATTAAAGAACCTTTAGAAATTGCATTTTTGTTTTGGTCAATTGCAGTAGGTATTATTTTAGCAGCTGGTCTGATTCCGCTTGCAGTAATAGGAAGTATTGTAATCGGTCTGATATTGATTCTTTTTGTAAACAAAAAAGCATATTACAATCCATACATAGTAGTACTTTCTTGTTCTGATTCAGAAGCTGAAAAGAAAGCAAAAGAATTTCTTGACAAACATGTTCAGAAATGTGTAGTGAAAAGCAAAACAGCAACAAAAGATATAATTGAACTAAATCTAGAAATTCGTATGAAAGATGATAATACGGATTTTATCAATGCACTGTCTGATATGAATGGTATAAACAGTGCTGTACTTGTAAGCTATAATGGCGAGTATATGGGCTAAGGAGGTGCATTATGTCAACACATAAGCATATTGATAAAATTTGCTATGCTGTGATTGCCTTTACGATGATACTCACTGTGTTTTTTATGAACGCAGAAGCATTTGGAGTTTGCAAAGAATCAAATGTAATGGAATATGAAAATAAATTGTTTAACACTTCTACAGTACATGCGATTGATATTGTGATAGATGATTGGGATGAGTTTACAGAACATTGCCAGAGTGAAGAATACTATAACTGTACTGTTGTAATTGATGATGAAATGTATAAAAATGTTGCAATCAGAGGAAAAGGTAATACATCACTTACACAGGTATCATCTTATGGGAATGACCGATACAGCTTTAAGATTGAATTTGACCATTATGACAGTTCAAATACATATTATGGTCTTGATAAGCTTTGCCTGAATAATATGATACAGGATAATACCTATATGAAAGATTATCTGACTTATCAGATGATGGCTGAAATGGGTGTTGCTTCTCCATTATGCAGTTATGTGTATATTACAGTAAATGGTGAAGATTGGGGACTTTATCTTGCAGTAGAAGGTGTGGAAGATTCTTTTTTAAAGCGTAATTTTGGTAATAATTACGGTAAACTTTATAAGCCAGACAGTATGAGTATGGGTGGGGGACGTGGTAACGGTAAGAAGTTTGAAATGCCGGAAGGACAAATACCAGAAGGACAAATACCAGAAGGACAAATACCAGACGGTGGTATACATAATGGTAGTGATGATGTTTTGTTGAAATATATCGATGATGAAATAGCAAGTTATGCAAACATCTTTGATAATGCCAAAACAGACATTACAACCAGTGATAAAATGCGTCTAATCAAAGCACTAAAAAAGTTGAATGCTGGTGAAGCATTATCAGATACAGTTGAGATTGAAACAGTAATTCGCTATTTTGTAGTGCATAATTTTATCTTGAACTTTGATAGCTATACTGGTTCTATGATTCATAACTATTATCTCTATGAAAAGGATGGACAAATGCAAATGATTCCTTGGGATTACAATCTTGCTTTTGGTGGTTTTCAATCTATGGATGGAGCAACCAATCTTGTGAATTACCCAATTGATACCCCGGTTTCTGACGGAAATACGGAAGATAGACCAATGATAGCTTGGATATTTGAGAATGAGGAGTATACAGAACTATATCATACAATTTTTGCGGAATTTCTATCTGCATATTTTGATAGCGGCTATTTTGAAAACATGTTTGATTCCGTTACAGAAATGATTGCTCCTTATGTAGAAAAAGACCCTACAAAGTTCTGTACTTATGATGAGTTTGAAAAAGGAATTTCGACTCTCCGAGAATTTTGTTTACTTCGTGCTAAAAGTATAAATGAACAGTTAAATGGCAGTATTGGATCTACACACAGTACGCAAGATGACAGTACATTTGTTGATGCAGGTGAACTTCAAATGAGTGACATGGGTACAATGAATCATTCTATGGTGGGTAATAAGAAAGCTATGGATGGTAATAAGAAACCTATGGATGGTAATAAGAAACCTATGGGTGGGAATAAAAAACCTATGGGTGGAGAGGTGCCACATATGCCAAATAGCAAAAATAAATAATATAATACAATCTTAAAGGCACTCCACAAAATGATATGCCCCTGTCAAGTAGACAGATTAAATATCAAAAATAGGGAGTGCCTTTTCTTATGCTGAAAATTTCAATATGATTTTAATCTTAGAAAATTCCAAAAGTAATAGGATGAGTTGCAAACTGTTGTTACAGTAGCTGTATTCCGTTTTTTAATGCTTCCTGTGCAATATCTTCTGGCCAGAGGGAGCATTGTACTTCACCGATGTGGGCTTTTCGTAAGAAGAACATACAGATACGGGACTGACCAATACCGCCACCGATAGTATATGGAACCTCTTCGTTGATAACAGCCTTTTGGAAAGGAAGTTCGGCACGTTCAGGACATCCAGCCTTATCAAGCTGTTCTAATAATGCTTTTTTGTCAACGCGGATACCCATAGAAGATAATTCCAAGGCAATGTCAAGAACAGGATAATATACAACAATATCTTCATTCAATGCCCAGTCATCATAGTCTGGAGCGCGACCATCATGTCTTTCACCAGATTCTAGCACATCTCCAATTTGCATGATACATACAGCACCCTTTGCTTTGGCAATATAATATTCACGTTCCTTTGGTGTGTTGTCTGGGAACATATTTTCCAATTCCTGTGTTGTGATAAAGAAAATATCATGAGGAAGTATTTCTTCTATATAATCATATTTGATAGCCATATATTTTTCTGTTTTACGAAGTACTTTATATACAGTGCGTACTGTGTTCTGTAATGTTTCTAGAGTACGTTCTTCTTTGGAGATGACTTTCTCCCAATCCCACTGGTCTACAAAAATAGAATGGATATTGTCTGTGTCTTCGTCTCTTCTGATGGCATTCATATCTGTGTAAAGTCCTTCTCCGTTGGAAAAGCCGTATTTCTGTAATGCGTAGCGCTTCCATTTTGCAAGAGAATGAACAATTTCTGCTTCATTATCATTTTGCTCTTTGATACCGAATGTAACAGTGCGTTCAACACCATTTAGATTATCGTTCAGACCCGATGCAGGGTCTACAAACAATGGTGCAGACACACGTAACAGATTGAGGCGTTCTGCTAGAAGGTTCTGAAAAATGTCTTTTACTGTTTTAATACCAATCTGTGTATCGTGGAGATTAAGCTCAGAATGGTAGTTTTTAGGAATAATTAATCGTTTCATGGAGTAACCTCACTTTTTCCTCTGAATTCTAAACAATTACTATTATAATATATGAACGCAAGAAGTCAATTTATTATTTTTCAAATCTTGAAGAATATTTTAGAAAATACTTTTGAAAAAATAGTTCTTACTACTTGCATAGCGAAAAGAAGTGTGATAGTATAAAACAAACAGATGTTCGGAATAAATGTTCGATTTTGGAGGTGAGGAAGAATGCAATATATGATGACAGGGAAGATGACTACGATGGAAAAACTTGGAATTCTTGCAGACAGTGCTAAGTATGACGTTGCGTGTACAAGCAGTGGAGTAAACCGTAAAGGTGATGGGAAAGGCATAGGGAACTCTATTGCAGCAGGTATTTGTCACAGCTTTAGTGCGGATGGAAGATGTATCTCTTTGCTGAAGGTTTTGTTTACCAATGAGTGTATTTATGATTGTAAATATTGTATTAATCGTAAATCCAATGATGTAGTGCGTGCTTCCTTTACGCCAGAAGAGTTATGTGAGCTAACGATGCAATTTTATAGGAGAAATTATATAGAAGGATTATTTTTAAGCTCTGGAATTTTGTATAGTCCGACATTTACAATGGAGCTTATTTATCAAACGTTATATAAATTGCGCCATGACTATCACTTTCAAGGGTATATTCATGTAAAGGCAATTCCGGGTGCAGATCCAATGTTAATACAGCAGGTAGGCCTTTTGGCAGATAGAATGAGCATTAATTTGGAACTTCCAACGGCAGAAAGTTTAAAGCGTCTTGCGCCGAATAAGCATCGTAAAAACATTTTAACGCCAATGCGTCAGATTCAGACGGGGATTATCGAGAGTAAAAATGAGCTTACACTGTATAAGCATGCACCGAAGTTTGTGCCAGCCGGACAGTCGACCCAGATGATTGTAGGAGCAACACAGGAAAGTGATTACCAGATTATGTCTGTGGCACAGAGTCTGTATGATAAATTTTCTTTAAAAAGAGTGTTTTACTCGGCTTTTGTGAATGTGAATGAAGATAAAGAGCTTCCAGCATTGCCGGGGGGTCCACCACTGTTAAGAGAACATAGGCTGTATCAGGCAGACTGGCTACTGCGCTTTTACGGATTTCGTTCAGAGGAATTGCTAAGTGAGCAGAAGCCTAATTTTAATATATTATTGGACCCTAAGTGTGATTGGGCATTGCGGCACTTGGAATTGTTTCCAATAGAAGTGAATAAAGCGGATTATCAGATGATTCTTCGCATTCCAGGGATTGGAGTAAAAAGTGCCATGAAAATTGTACAGGCAAGACGTAGTAAGAATTTGAATTTTGATGATTTAAAGAAGCTGGGGATTGTGTTAAAGCGAGCATTGTATTTTATTACGTGCAATGGCAGGATGATGTATAATACGAAAATTGATGAGAATTATATTACAAGGAATCTGTTGAATGTGAAGGAAAGACTTCCGTTTGATGTAGGAGATGGTTCGTATAAGCAGATATCCTTGTTTGATGATATGAATTTTCAAGCACCACATACTATGATAGATACAAAAGCAGCATTGACAGGGCAGTTATAAGAGTATATAAACTAGAAAGGCAAATAGAGATGGAAGATAAGATTCTAGTATGTGAAGATTCTATGGAAGGTATTTTTACAGCTATTTATGAAGCATATACGTTGAAGATAGAGCACAGCCATATTAGTCTGCAGGCAGGAATAACAGATAATTATAAGCTATTTGCGGAATATATTCAGATAGAAACGGATAAGATAAAAGCAGGAAAAGTGGCGAACACGATTTTGAAACGTCTTGGTATGGAGGCATATAAAGATATATGTTACGCATTAGCGGCAGAAGAAGAAGGAAAGGCCACAGCTATTTACCGTACTGTTGTGTTGGGACTTTCTATGAAAAATGGAAGAATGGTTATGGGCAATCTCGGCAATGATTATGTCAGGCTCGTTTCTGAGTTAAGAAGACGTGTCTGGAATGAGACACATCACTTGATGGGATTTGTACGATTTCAGGAATTAGAGAATCAGATTCTATTTTCTAAAATAGGTCCAAAGAGCAATATCATTACATTTCTCGCAGAACATTTTGCAGATAGATTACCGCAGGAACACTTTGTAATCTATGATGAAATCAGAAGTATATTTTTGATTCATCCAGCAAATGAACAATGGTTTTGTGTGGTTGGAGAGAAGTTGGATGAAGCGTTTGTGGAACGGTATTCTGACAGGGAGAAGGAGTATCAGGAACTTTTTCGTCACTTCTGTCATAAGATAGCGATAAAGGAGCGGGAAAACAGGGCATTGCAGAGACAGATGCTACCTATAAGATTTCAACAGTATATGACGGAATTTGTATAAAGCTAGTCTAGAGATATCTTCATGCAAGATGGTCATAGAAGCCAGAAAATGGACACTTCGAGAGATTTTGTACTAAAAAAAGAACTTTACTTCATTGGAAAATAATGTATAATACTAAAAATGTAAAGGCGGAATACTTTCGGATAATGGAACTAGTAACGGAATTATGAAATAGTTGGATTATTATTGAAAGGATGAGAATCATGGTACAACGCAGAATTAAGTTAAGTGCAAGTAATGTCAGAGGGTTTGTAGAAGCAGCTTCTAAGTGTGATTTTGAAATTGATATTGCCTATAACAGATATACTGTAGATGCAAAATCAATTTTAGGTGTTTTGGGATTAGATTTATCTCAAGTGTTGACAGTTTCCTATGAAGGCTACAATCAGGCATTTGAGAATTTTATTGCATGCTGCGCTTTGGCATGTTAATAATAAGAATAGAAGGAATACAAACAGAAGAAAGATATTTGACTCCCTATGCAGGATAGTGTACGCTATTTTCTAGGGAGTTTTTGTTTTTTTGTGGAAGGATAAGAAGCTGTATTGCATAGGAAAGGATGACAGAGATGGAGATTCATATCTCAGTTCGTGGATTGGTAGAGTTTATACTGCGCTCAGGTGATATAGACAATAGACATACGGTTTCTTCTGATAATGCAATGGCAGAGGGCGGCAGAATCCATAGAATGATACAGCGTCGTATGGATTCCAATTATAAGGCAGAGGTCAGTTTACGCTATATACATAAGACATCAGAGTATGCCATTTTGATAGAAGGCAGAGCGGATGGTGTCATTACAGAATGGGAACATCCCACAGCCTTAGTAGATAAAGAAGTAGAAGAGAGCATTGTGGCAAAGCAGGTTGTCACAATTGATGAGATCAAAGGAACGTATCGGGATATTCATAAGATGAAGGCGCCAGTGCCAGTGCATCTGGCACAAGCAAAGTGCTATGCCTATATTTATGCTATGCAAAATGGGTTGGAAGAGATACGTGTACGCATGACGTATTGTAATATTGATACGGAAGAAATTGTTTATTTTCATGAAGCCTATACTTTTGTGGAACTGCGTGAATGGTTTGAAGAGATACTAGAGCAGTATATGAAATGGGCGGACTTTGAGTTTGCATGGAAGCAGAAGCGCCAAGAATCTATTAAACAGCTTGCTTTTCCGTTTCCTTATAGGCAAGGTCAGAAACAATTGGTTACTTATGTATATCAGACAATATATCATAGGAAAAAACTTTTTATAGAAGCACCAACCGGAGTAGGTAAGACGATATCTACAGTATTTCCATCTGTGAAGGCAATAGGAGAGGAACGAGCAGATAAGATTTTTTATTTAACAGCTAAGACAATAGCGAGAACTGTCGCGGCAGATGCGTTTGCATTGCTTAGGAAAAATGGACTGGCTTTTAAAACGGTAATTTTGACTGCAAAAGAGAAAATTTGTTTTATGGATAAGACGGAATGTAATCCGGAACAATGTCCATATGCAAAAGGGCATTTTGATAGAATCAATGATGCGATATATGATTTGTTAATTGCGGAGGATGATTATAGCCGGGAAGTCATTGAGGAATATGCCAAAAAGCATCAGGTGTGTCCATTTGAAATGTGTCTGGATATGAGTTTGTTTGCGGATGCGGTTATTTGCGATTACAATTATGTATTTGATCCACACGCCTATTTAAGACGGTTTTTTGCTGAGGGTGTGTCGGGCAATTATATTTTTCTCATAGATGAGGCGCATAACCTGTTAGATAGAGGGCGGGAGATGTATAGTGCCATATTATGTAAGGAAGACTTTCTAAAGTTAAAGAAAACGGTAAAAGAGGTTTCAAGAAAAATAGAAAAGAATTTGGACAAGTGTAATAAGGAACTACTAGCGTTAAAGCGGGAGTGTGAGAATTATAAAATTGTGGAAAGCATTACACCTTTTATTTTAGCACTCAATCGTCTCCATTCCTCCATGAATCAGTATCTGGAAGAACACGATGGAAAGAACGACATTCGTGTCAATGACGTAAACGTCAGAGAAGAAATACTGGAGTTTTACTTTGAAATATCACATTTTTTAGATATTTATGACCGCTTAGATGACAATTATGTCATGTATACAGAAATGGAGTCAGATGGAAGTTTTATTCTAAAGTTATTCTGTGTTAATCCGTCGGTTAATCTAAAAGATTGTATGATAAAAGCAGTTAGTAGCATTTTATTTTCAGCAACGCTGCTTCCGATACAATATTATAAGAAACTGTTGGGTGGCGAGGAAATGGATTATGAAGTATATGCAGAATCTACATTTAATCCAGCGAAGAAAGCATTATTTATAGGCAGTGATGTGACCAGCCGTTATACAAGAAGAACGGATATGGAGTTTTATAATATTGGTTCTTATATCCACGAGATTGTCAAAAATCGTCATGGAAATTATATGGTTTTTTTTCCGTCTTACACATTTATGCATCAGGTTTATCATGTTTATGAACAGTATTTTATGACAGAAAATGTGGAATGCCTGCAGCAGAGCGAACATATGAGTGAGACGGAGAGGGAATATTTTCTTAACAGATTTGAAGGAAATGAGGCGTGTGATATTACACTTCCTGTGGCAATGGAGATTGAATTTGAAGAGGAAGATAGAAGTCTTGTGGGCTTTTGCGTTGTGGGTGGCATTTTTAGTGAAGGAATTGATTTAAAGCATGATCGTTTAATAGGAGCCATTATTGTTGGAACGGGGATTCCACAAGTATGTAATGAACGAGAGATTCTAAAGAATTTTTTTGATGGACAAGGTGATAATGGGTTTGATTATGCATATCGCTATCCTGGAATGAATAAGGTGCTGCAATCAGCAGGACGTGTGATACGCACTGCGGAGGATGTTGGTATTGTAGCATTGTTAGATGATCGTTTTTTACAACCGGCATATCAGAAGATGTTTCCGAGAGAATGGGACAATTATGAAGTGGTAACAACAGACCGCATTGCGAGACGGGTAGAACGCTTTTGGGACGAATGGCTATAAGGTGCATGATAATACTTTCTTATCTGCAGTTTTTATATGTGCAATGTATCTTTCCTTTTATTTTTGCAGAGGTACTCGTCAGAAAAATGTTAGTATTTCTAAGCACCTGATTTTGATGGTTTTTTATTGCAACCGTCTCGCAAAACTCATCTTACAGAAAATAGTAGCATATGTATTGGCGCGACTTTTAACCGTTTTGTGCGTTTTCTTAATGAAGCACCGAGACATCAAGTTCTGCCCGAAACTCCTAGAGGCGAAGCCTCCTTTGTGAAGGGCAGAACAATCAAAGATGTCGAATGCTTCATTTAGAAAACGCCAAAATAAGGTTATCGTCGCGCCAATACATATGCTACTATTTTCTGTAAGACTCAAACAGTGCTTCGACGGTTGCTTACCATCAAAATCAGGTGCTAAGAAATACTAACATTTTCCTGAAATGAGTACTCTCTGCCAAAAATAAAAGGAAAGATACAAATGCACATAGTAGTCATTAGCAGATAAGAAAGTATTATCATGCACCATGAGGCTGCCTGTTATTTTCCTTCACGAAAACGCGCGATTTCTTCCTTGTATGGAGCTACGAGATCTTTGGGATTGCTGGCAGAAGGAATATATGGTGTTTCTAAAATCTTTGGAATATCCATAAAATCGGAGTGATGCACAATATAATTCAAGGCATCAAAGCCTATGGTTCCATCGCCAATATTAGCATGGCGGTCTTTGGATGCACCACGGACATTTTTACTGTCGTTGATATGAAAGACAGCAATCTGATTTTTTCCAAGAATTCGGTCGAATTCATCAATTACCCCGTCAAAATCATTCACAATATCATATCCTGCATCGTTTGTATGACATGTATCAAAGCATACTCTAAGTTTATCATTGTACGTTACGCCGTCGTAGATAGCAGCCAGTTCTTCAAAAGAACGTCCGATTTCAGACCCTTTTCCAGCCATTGTTTCTAACGCAATTAAGCATTTGGTATCCTTTGTTAATACCTTGTTAAGTCCTTCTATAATCTTCTTTGTGCCAATTTCAACGCCTTCGCCCACATGTGAACCAGGATGCAGTACGAGTACATTGCTTCGCATAGCAGCACTGCGTTCCAGTTCCACGGCAAGAAAATCTACTGCAAGAGTAAATGTTTCTGGTTTGACGGCGTTAGCAAGATTAATAATATATGGAGCGTGGATAACAATTTCATCTATTCCATGCTCTTTCATGTATGCCCAACCAGCATCAATATTTAATTCTGATATATCCTTACGGCGTGTATTCTGTGGCGCACCAGTATATACCATAAATGTATTAGCACCGTAAGATACTGCTTCTTTTGCTGAATTTAAAAACATATCTTTACCACTCATACCAACATGAGAACCTATTTTCAACATAAATATTTACACCTCTTTACTGTATTTAAAATATCCAATCAACATCATATGATGTATATATAGATACACCATATGATGTGATGCACACGATAGTATTATACTATGAATAGCGCTGTAGCGCAAAGAGTAACATAAATAAATTATGGACAATTTTTTATGTTACTGGGAGAAAAGTACTAATTGGAAGAAAAATATTGAATTCTGACATCATTTTTTGCAAGTTTGACATCCAAAACAGAGGAACTGACACATGTGTCGTGTGGATAACTATGTGGAAATTGGGGATTACTTTAAAAATTTTTCAAAAATTTAATCTAAATTTTAAAATTCAAAAATGGGCATCAACTTGCAAAAAAACTCAACTGGTCAATGCTGTTATGTAAATAAATGTGGGTAACATAATATGCATTATAACTTGTGTGGAGCATGGGAATATAGTATAATAATAGACGGACAAAATAGAAGAAACAGGAGGCAACACTATGTGGGCTTATGAAAGTGTTTTTTATCAAATTTATCCATTGGGGTTCTGTGGAGCGCCGTTTGAAAATGATGGTGTGTTGGAACATCGCATTTTAAAAGTGAATGATTGGATTCCGCATATTCAGAAGTTGGGAGCAAATGCAATTTACTTTTCCCCAGTATTTGAATCAGATACACATGGATACAATACAAGAGATTATCAGAAGATTGATACAAGACTTGGTACCAACGAAGATTTTAAAGAAGTTTGTGATAATCTGCATAAGGCAGGTATCAAAGTGGTTTTGGATGGTGTGTTTAACCATGTCGGAAGAGGCTTTTGGGCTTTTGAGGATGTATTAAAGAATAGAGAAGCATCTCGATATGTCAATTGGTTTCATATCAATTTTGGCGGCAATTCTAATTATAATGATGGTTTGTGGTATGAAGGTTGGGAAGGCAATTATGACCTTGTTAAAATCAATCTTCGTAATGAAGAAGTAATTCAGCATATCTTTGAGGCTGTTAAGAAATGGGTAGAAGAATTCGACATTGATGGACTTCGCCTTGATGTAGCATATTGTCTGGACCATGATTTTGTTAGAAGATTAAGAAGTTTTTGTGATAGCTTAAAGCCAGATTTTTATCTGCTTGGAGAGATGTTACATGGTGACTATAACCAGATGGTGAATGATGCTATGTTACATTCTGCAACAAATTATGAGTGTTATAAAGGTCTGTTTTCCAGTTTTAACAGTATGAATATGTTTGAGATTAATCATTCTTTATTAAGACAGTTTGGACCGGAAGGATGGACATTGTATAAGGGAAAACATATGCTTTCCTTTGTGGATAACCATGATGTAACAAGAATTGCAAGTAATCTGACGAATGAAAATCATCTGCCATTAATCTATGCACTTTGCTTTGGTATGCCAGGTATTCCTTGTGTATATTATGGAAGTGAGTGGGGTGCAAAAGCACACAAGAATGAAGGTGACTCAGCACTGCGTGCATGCTTTGCGGCACCGGAATGGAATGACCTTTCTGATTATATTGCAAAACTTGCAGAAGCTAAGAAAAATAGCAATGCACTAAATTACGGTACGTTCCGTTCTGTTGTTTTGACAAATGGAC
The DNA here is from genome assembly GCA_017472325.1 of Lachnospiraceae bacterium. Lineage (GTDB taxonomy): Bacteria > Bacillota > Clostridia > Lachnospirales > Lachnospiraceae > RGIG4733. Next base: position 11,724 of record JAFUQM010000039.1, on the reverse strand, counting down.
AGTGCATTTTTGAGAGAAAGACAGATGCTGAACGTGTGCTTGTGGCAATCAATGCAGCAGGGGAACCATATACAGCACATTTTGATGCGGGATGTGGAACTGCGGTTGATTTGATTACAGGTAAGCCACATGACTTTGGTGGTGGTAGTGAACTTCCGCCATATAGTGCGCAATTCTGGAAGATGGAACGCTAGAAAACTGTAAAATTTCTTGACAAAAATATTACATTTTACTATGATGAAAGTAATAGATAGTTTCATATATAAAGGTTATGACAAAGAGGAGTATACGTTACCGCCTGTTAGAGAGAGCAACTCACCGGCTGAAAGGTTGCTTGAGGTAGGAATGTAGAAGGTAGCTTTGGAACTGGCAGAGTGAACGACCCATCGTCTAGTAATTTTGCACGCTTAATCCACGTTATAGGATGTTGTGATGTAGTTTCACACATGAGTATAATAAAAGGTGGTACCGCGAATATTCGCCCTTTGCTGTTTGGCAAAGGGCGTTTTTTTACATCATAGGAATTATTAAACAAAAGGAGAGAAAACATGAGCAAAGAATTAGCAAAGACATATGACCCAAAAGGGCTTGAAGACAGACTCTATCATAAATGGGAGGAAAAAGGATATTTTCATGCAGAAGTAGACAGAAGTAAAAAACCGTTTACTATTGTGATGCCGCCTCCAAACATTACAGGACAGTTGCATATGGGACATGCACTGGACAATACTATGCAGGATATCTTAATCCGTTATAAGAGAATGCAGGGATATAATGCACTCTGGCAACCAGGGACAGACCATGCAAGTATTGCAACAGAAGTTAAAATTATTGAAAAGATGAAGGAAGAAGGCATTGACAAAGAAGATCTTGGAAGAGATGGATTCTTAGAACGTGCATGGGATTGGAAAAGAGAATACGGCGGAAGAATTATTAGCCAGTTGAAGAAATTAGGGTCTTCTTGCGACTGGGAAAGAGAACGTTTTACGATGGATGATGGCTGTAATGCTGCTGTTATGGAAGTTTTTTGTAAGATGCATGAGAAAGGATGGATTTATAAAGGCTCCAGAATTATCAACTGGTGTCCTGTTTGTAATACGTCCATTTCTGATGCTGAAGTAGAATACGAAGAGCAGGCAGGTCATTTCTGGCATATCAAATATCCAGTAATTGAAGAGGATGGCAGTGTAAGTACAACAAGATTCCTTGAGTTTGCGACAACACGACCAGAAACAATGCTTGGTGATACTGCAGTTGCAATACATCCAGAAGATGAAAGATATCAGGATTTAATTGGTAAAGAAGTATTACTTCCTATTGTAAATAGAAGAATTCAGGTTGTAGCTGACTCTTATGTTGATAGAGAATTTGGAACAGGTGTTGTTAAAATCACGCCAGCGCACGATCCTAATGACTTTGAAGTAGGAAAACGTCATGGACTAGAAGAAATCAACATTATGAATGATGATGCTACTATCAATGCAAATGGTGGCAAATTTGAAGGTATGGACCGCTATGAGGCGAGAAAAGCAATTGTAGCAGAATTGGATTCTATGGGACTTTTGGTTCGTATTGAAGACTATACACATAACGTAGGTACACACGACAGATGTAAAACAACCATTGAGCCAATGATTAAAAAGCAGTGGTTTGTGAAAATGGATGAATTAATCAAACCAGCAGTAGAAGCTGTAAAGAGTGGTGATATCAAACTGATTCCAGAACGTATGGATAAAACCTATTATAACTGGACAGATAATATCCGTGATTGGTGTATCTCCAGACAGCTTTGGTGGGGACATAGAATTCCAGCTTACTATTGCGATAAATGTGGAGAAATTGTAGTAGCAAAAGAGGCTCCAACTGTATGTCCGAAATGTGGAGATACACATTTCACACAGGACCCTGATACACTTGATACATGGTTTTCATCTGCATTATGGCCATTTTCTACACTAGGTTGGCCAGAAAAAACAGAGGATTTAGATTATTTCTATCCGACAGATGTACTCGTAACTGGATACGATATTATTTTCTTCTGGGTTATCCGTATGATTTTCTCTGGCTTTGAGCAGATGAAAGAGAAACCATTTAAGACAGTTTTATTCCACGGTTTAGTACGTGACTCTCAGGGACGTAAAATGTCTAAGTCACTTGGTAATGGTATTGATCCGCTGGAGATTATCAGCGAGTATGGTGCAGATGCATTAAGACTGACGCTGATTACGGGTAATGCGCCTGGTAATGATATGCGTTTCTACTATGAAAGAGTAGAAGCAAGTAGAAACTTCGCAAACAAGGTATGGAATGCTTCTCGTTTCATTATGATGAATATGGAAGGCAAAGAAATTCCAGCAGATGCAGATACACACTTAGAGCCTGTTGATAAATGGGTGCTTTCCAAGTTAAATACATTGACAAAAGAAGTAACAGACAATATGGACAGCTTTGAACTTGGTATTGCTGTGCAGAAAGTATATGATTTTATTTGGGATGAATTCTGTGACTGGTACATTGAAATGGTAAAACCAAGATTATACAATTCAGATAATGTAGATTCCCAGAATGCAGCCCTTTGGACATTAAAAACTGTTCTCATCAATGCATTAAAGCTGTTGCATCCATATATGCCATTTATTACAGAAGAAATTTTCTGTACCTTACAGTCTGAAGAAGAATCCATTATGATTTCTGACTGGCCGGTATATGCAGATGCATGGAACTTTGCTAAAGAAGAAAGAGAAATCGAAGTATTAAAAGAAGCAGTACGTGGTATTCGTAATGTAAGAACACAGATGAATGTTGCGCCAAGCAAAAAAGCGCAGGTATTTGTAGTGTCCGAAAAGGATGATTTAAAAAATATTTTTGAGGAAGGCAGACTATTCTTCGCTTCTCTTGCATATGCTTCTGAAGTAACCATTCAGAGTGATAAGGACGGCATTGCAGAAGATGCAGTGTCTGTAGTAATTCCAAATGCTACATTATATATTCCATTTGCAGAACTGGTAGATATCAAACAGGAAATTGAGCGTCTGCAGAAGGAAGAAAAGAGACTGCAAGGAGAACTTGCACGCGTGAATGGTATGTTAAATAACGAACGTTTCATGTCCAAAGCGCCAGCAGAGAAAATTGCAGAAGAAAAAGAAAAACTTGAAAAATATCAGCAGATGATGGAACAGGTAACGAATCGTCTGGCTCAGTTGCAGTAGAAAACGGGAATTTATGAATTTGTCTAGAAGGGGGAATTGATATGGCAGATACAGGAAACAATGCACAGGTAACACAGAAAACGAATCAGGTTGATAGTATGGAAGCCAAAATAATAGGATTTGAAAAGTCAGAAGTACGTGTAACCGATGATAAGATGGAAGCATGGCTTTATCTGCAAAACCCTGGGGAAGGCATCTTTTATACAAAAGAAGAACTGATTAACTTTTTAAAAGAAAAGCGTGTCACGATGGGACTGAATACGTCCCATCTGGCAGCAATGGCGCGAAAAGGGATTTATGACAGAGAGATTAAGATTGCTTCTGGTAAAGAAGCAACAGAAAGTACTGATGCATGGTATGAATATTTTGTAACGCCGCATCAGTTAAAGATTGCGCCTAAAGTAAGAGAAGACGGTAGTGTGGACTATACGAGCATGAATGCTTTGCAAAGTGTGGAAGTCGGTGATTTTATTGCCAAATACCATCCATCTGAACATGGAGAAGACGGATATTATGTGGATGGAACGCCGATTAAAGCGGTTGTACCAAGAAATCTTCCGCCACTGATTGGTGCAGGAGTACAAACGCATCCGGATAATGAATTGGTGTATATTGCAAGACAATGTGGTAAAATAGAGATTCGGGATAATAAGGTTGATATTAAGCCGGTACATGAGATATCAGGTGATGTTGATTATCTGGTTGGTAAAATTGAATTTCCAGGTGATGTTGTTATTAGTGGTAACGTAGGAAGTGGTGTAGTCATCCATTCAGAGAGAAATGTTATCATAGAAGGCAGTGTGGAAGCCGCAGAGATTTATGCTGGTGGAGATGTGATTTTAAAACGTGGTATTCAGGGAAGTCAAAAAGCCAAAGTAGAGGCAGAGCATAATGTTTTTGCTGATTTTATAGAACATTCCAATATTACGGCGGGCGAAAATGTTGAATCTAATATAATCTTAAATAGTAACATTAAGGCAGGTAATAAAGTAAAAACGACTGGAAATCATGGTAGAATTCTAGGAGGATATGTGCACGCACTGTGTGGAATTGAAGCACAGGAAGCAGGAAATGATATAGGACGTAAGACAGTACTACATGCAGGCTATGAAGAATCCGTGTATGAGGCTTATCTGGAAGCATCCAAGCATGCAAAACAGCTTTCTGATAAAATCACAAGTATTGTGGAAGATATGAAAGAGTTTATCATGTCGAAAAAAAGACGGCATCAGGAGCTTGACTTGGCACATGATTTGCAGTATAAGAAAATGAACTGGGAAAAGGAAAAAGTGCTGGGAGAGTTGAATGAAGCACGTAAGAAAATTGAAGAATTGCAGGCAACTATGGAGAAAGCAAAGGATGCCACGATTGAAGTGGATGGTTCTATTTATATGGGTGTTCATGTAAGTATTCATACAGCTGCAATATCCATTCAGAAAGACGACTGCTTTCAGCGTTATAAAAACCACAGAGGCAATCTTGTTTCTGAGGTTATTGTACATTAATAGATTTGGTTCTGGAGCCAATAGATAGGTACAGACAGAAGAATGTGATGGTAGAATAAATGGACTCTTATAACCGTAATTGGAAAGAAATAGAATGTTATAGGGATGTGGAACAATATATGTATGATATCCCTAGATTTACGAAAAAGAATCATATGAATGATACAAAGACCTTTCTGCAATTTCTTGTAGAAAGGTCTGATTATGCGTTGGAACAAATAAATGGTAAAGTCATTCATGTCGCAGGAACCAATGGAAAAGGGTCTGTTTGTGCTTATATTGATAGTGTTCTGCGCAAAGCAGGTTATAAAACGGGACTGTTTACTTCGCCACATTTGATTACGATGCAGGAACGTTTTAAAATCTCAGGAGAAATGATGACAGAAGATGATTTTGTCAGATTGTTTCACCATGTTATGGAGAAGGCGGAAGCGTTTGGAAAAGAGATGGGCAAACAATTTCATCCGACTTTTTTTGAACTGCTTTTTTTTATGGCAGTTGTATTTTTTCTTGAGAAACAAACAGACTATATGATAATGGAAACGGGATTAGGTGGTAGGTTAGATACTACCAATTGTATTCCACATCCGATTGTAAGTATAATTACAGAAGTGGGATTGGACCACACAGAATATCTAGGTGATACCATTGAGGAGATTGCAGCAGAAAAAGCAGGTATTATCAAGACTGGCACACCGGTTGTATACTGGGGTGGCAGAAAAGAGGTAGCGGCAGTCATTGAAAGACGTGCTAAGGAAGCAGATGCTTTGTCAGTTGTCGTAAAACCAGAGGATATCTGTGATTTGAAATTTCATAAAAAATACATTGATTTTTCTATTGAATCTAGCTATTATAATAATATTAGAGTTACTTTGTCTAATTCTGCCATTTATCAAGCAGATAATGCAGCGTTAGCTTTACGTGCATTAGAGCTGATTGGAAAGGGTACGATAACAGAAGAACAGTTATTGAAAGGATTTCAATGCGCTAGATGGGAAGGCAGAATGGAAGAAATATTACCAGATGTTTTTCTGGATGGGGCTCATAATATTGATGGTATTCAAGCACTGCTCACTACAGTTAGAGAAGATGGCTGTCAGGGAAAGAGAGTGCTTATGTTTGGTGTTATGAAGGATAAGTTTTATCATAGGATGATAAAGCTGTTAACTGAGAGCCGGCTATTTGATAAAGTGGTTCTAACACAGGTTGATAATGGAAGAACATTAGAAGAAGCACAATTAAAAAGCGAATTTCTGGAGAATACAGATAGAGAAATCGTGTATTTTGCAAATGCAGAGGATGCTTTTTTTGATACAATAGAGAACAAAGAGACAGAAGACAGAATTTATATTTCTGGTTCATTATATTTGGTAGGCGAGGTCAAAGCCTTATTGAGGAGGAATTTGAATGATTAATTTTGAAGAGGAATTAATGAAGTTTCATCCTAGTTTGGAAGTAGAAGATGCAGAAGATGCTATCGGTAGTCAGGATTTATCTGACATGGTAGATGTTTTAGTAGGTATGATAAAAGAGATGAAAGAAGAATAGGGGACAGTTTATGAATTGTTATAACTGTGGATGCCGCTTGTCGGAGAAGGACTTCTGCACTAGCTGTGGTGTAGATGTGTCCCTGTATAAGAAAATTCTTTCTATTTCCAATTTATATTATAACGACGGTTTAGAGAGAGCAAACGTAAGGGACTTATCCGGAGCGATTATTAGTCTGAAACAAAGTTTGAAATTAAATAAAAATCATATAGAAGCAAGGAATTTATTAGGTCTTGTATATTATGAGATGGGAGAAGTGGTATCTGCACTCAGCGAGTGGGTTATCAGTGCAAATCTCCGTCCTAGCAAAAATATTGCAAACGATTATATTCAGATGGTGCAGAGTAACCCAGCAAGACTGGAAACCATCAATCAGACGATTAAAAAGTATAATCAGTCACTGAATTATTGTTATCAGGACAGCCTGGATTTGGCGGTGATTCAGCTTAAAAAAGTATTATCGTTAAATTCTAAGTTTGTACGGGCGCACCAGCTACTTGCTTTGTTATATATCCAGTGTGAAGATTGGGAAAGAGCCAAAGTTGAGTTGAATAAGTGTATGGCAATTGACAAGAACAACACGACGACCCTTCGGTATATGAAGGAAGTGCGCGCAATGTTGACAGTGGATGAAAATGTAAAAGGCCAGACCAAGTCTGCCAAAAAGGATGAAGTCATCAGATATCAGAGTGGTAATGAGACAATTATCCAACCGGCACATGTGAAAGATACAAAAGGAGTATCCAGTCTGTTAAATATTGGTATTGGTGTTGTGATTGGAATTGCAATCGGATATTTTCTGATTGTGCCAGCGCAGGTCAAAACAGCGAATACAGAAGTACAGAACGAACTTACGACAGTAAGAAATGAACTGGATTTGAAAACCGTTACGATAGAAGAACTGAATCAAAGAGTAACGCAGTTGCAGGAAGATAATGTCGCATTGCATGACGAACTTGCGGTATATGAAGGCAATGATGGTGCTATGGATGTTGTAGATGCACTTCTGGCAGCAACGCAGTTGTACATGAATAATCCAGAAGATATTACTGCGGTATCAGAACAGTTAGATAAAATCAGCGTAGAAGCATATGAGGAAATCTCATCACAGGCATTTAAAGATTTGTATACCGAACTGATGAACATTGTAGGACCACAGGTTGCACAGGAATATTATAAAGCGGGTATGGAAGCATATCAGCATGAGATGTACGAAGAAGCAATTGAAAGTCTGAGTAAAGCTGTAGAGGCGGATGTGGCAGACGGGGAAGCATTATATAATCTGGGGCATGCTTACCGCAAGAACGAAGAATATGATAAAGCAGCAGAAACATACAAGAGAGTTATAGAACTGTTTCCGGGAACAGAAAAAGCACGCAGATCACAAAGTTATATAGATGAGATGAATGCACAGTAAATTACAAAAGCACATGATTACGAAAGAGAACATAGAGTATATCTATGTTCTCTTTTTGCGTCTATTCAGAGCCAAGCAAATTTGAGCAAAATATGCGATGAATGCTTGCATTCAAGAGTATATTTTGGCTCAAATTTATTTGGCGAGAAGCCACAACTGGGAAATGCGTAGTATTTTCGAGTTGCGTCTCTCAATAGCACGTAAAAAGAGATGCTTCGCTAAAGACGTGCAACGCACAGAGCGGAAATAAGAAAGGAGACAGCACAATGGAAGAGAATTTTAAAGTGATAGAAGACTTTTTGATGGTAAAGATGCCAGAAGAAATCGATCACCATCAGTCAGACTGCATTAGCAGTATTGCAGATCGTTACATTATAAAAGAAAAAATTAATAACATTGTTTTTGATTTTGAAGATACGCGCTTTATGGATAGCTCAGGAATTGGCATTATTATGGGACGTTATAAAAAGATCGCCTGCTTTGGCGGCAGAATCTTTGGAATACATGCAGATAAGCAGATAAAAAGAATTTTATTGTTGTCCGGTTTACAAAAAGTAATGGATATTATGGAGTAGGAGGTTTGGGATGGATACATTAAGCAGCGTAGAAACAAAGAACAATGAAATGTGTATGGAATTTGATGCACAATCAGTAAATGAAGGATTTGCAAGGGTAGCGGTAGCGGCATTTATGAGCTATGTTAATCCAACAATGGAAGAGATTGCAGATGTGAAGACAGCAGTATCTGAGGCTGTGACCAATGCAATTATACATGGGTATGAAAATCAACCCGGGAAAATATGGGTACATTGTTTGATGGAAGGTGATTTACTTCATGTGGATATTGAAGATAAAGGTGTTGGCATTGCAAATATAGCGCAGGCAATGGAGCCTCTTTTTACAACGAAACCGGAAATGGAACGTTCAGGCATGGGTTTTTCCTTTATGGAAGCATTTATGGATGAGCTGGAAGTGGAATCTACACTTGGTGAAGGTACTAGAATACATATGAAGAAAAAATTAGGAACAAGTGCATGGTTTCAGAATGAGGACTGATATATGGAAGAAACTACAGTACTGATTGAACGCTCACAAGCTGGAGATAAAGAGGCAAGGGAAGTACTGGTAGAGAAAAATCTTGGACTTGTTTACCATATCGTAAAACGATTTGCAGGCAGAGGGTATGATGTGGAGGATTTGATTCAGATTGGAAGTATTGGATTGATAAAAGCCATTGATAAATTTGATTTATCCTATGATGTGAAATTTTCAACGTATGCAGTACCAATGATTACTGGAGAAATCAAGCGTTTTTTACGGGATGATGGAATGATTAAAATGAGTCGTTCTATCAGGGAAAACGGATGGAAAATTCGTGCTGCAACAGAAAAACTGGCACAGGAGCTTGGAAGAGATGCTACGGTGGAAGAAATATCAAAACAGACTGGAATTGAGGTGGAAGATATTATTGTTTCTATGGAAGCGGGAGCAGAGGTGGAATCTATTTATAAAACTGTTTATCAGGGGGATGGAAATGAAGTTTTTTTGGTAGATAAGATTTCTTCGCAGCCACTTGGCAGCAGTATCAGTGGAGATATGGAGAAGGACAAGCTGTTAAATCATATTGTGCTGGAGCAGCTTTTGAATGATTTAAAGGAAGACGAAAGAGAACTGATTGTGCTTCGGTATTATCAGGATAAGACACAGGTTGAGGTTGCTAAAAAGTTAGGTATCAGTCAGGTGCAGGTCAGTCGCCTTGAAAAGAAAATACTGCTTAGGTTGCGTGCATATTTTACATGAATTTTCCTCATACTACTGTATGAAGAAAAGGAAGGTAAGAACGTATGAAGGAAGAAATACTATATATCAAGGCAGAGCGGAATATAGAGGTTCAAAAAGAAACAGTCCTTTTAAAAGACATGGCAAAGATGACGTGTACAAATTCCCATGTTCTATCCAAAGCAAAAGCGTTAAAGGTATATCAGTTTACGCAGGATGGACCTAAGAGACAGATTATTAGTATTGTAAAAATTATCGAGATGCTACAGAGTATGCTGCCGAATGTAACGGTGGAAAATCTGGGGGAAACAGACACTGTGATTGAAAAGGTTGATGTGAATGAGCATAAAGGATTTTTGCAGGGGATAAAAATTGTATTTGTTTCTTTCATCAGTTTTTTTGGTACAGCTTTTACGATTAGTGCATATCACAATGATGTTGGTATTGTGGATGTATTTTACCGAGTGTATGAATTGGTGATGGGACAGAAGCCGGATGGATTTACAATTTTGGAGGTTTCTTATTCGATAGGACTGGCAGTAGGTATTATTATATTTTTCAATCATATTGGAGGCAGAAGAATCACGAAGGACCCAACTCCGATTGAAGTAGAAATGCGTATTTACGAAAATGAAGTAAATACAGCGCTTGTTGAAACGGCAGACAGGGAGGAACTGACAATTGATGTGGATTAAACAGATGCTTATGGCTGTTATAGGATTAAGTTATGGTGCGTTGGCTGCAGGTGGGGTGTTTACTGTATTTATTGCGGTTGGTTTAATTCCTCGCTTTGCAGGGAAGACGCATACAGGATATAAGGTGTTTTTGTACGAAGAGATGGTTATTTTTGGCTCTATCACAGGCTGTATTTGCAGCGTGTTTCATGAGTATTTGCCGCTGGGTAGATGGATGAGTGCTTTGTTATCCTATGGAGCATGGAATGTCTTAGGTAATGTGGTATTGATTCTATTTGGCGTATTTTCAGGTCTGTTTGTAGGGTGTCTGGCATTGGCAATCGCAGAGATGTTAGATACGATACCTATTTTTGCAAGAAGAATCGGGTTTAGGCATGGCCTTGGTATTGCTGTTACGTCAATGGCAGTTGGAAAAGCAATTGGGTCAATCGTGTATTTTGCGCAGGAACTTTATCGTTATTCAGAGTAGAAAGGGGAGAGATTTTACATGGATGATATAAAAAAACAGGAGTATCAGGAATTTGTCAAGGAAGTAACACCGACTCATAATCTATGGATGCAGATGTTGCGTGCTTTTTTAGTAGGTGGAATTATTTGTGTGATTGGACAGGTAATTTTAAATTATTGTAGTAGTATGGGGATGGATAAGGAAACAGCGGGTTCATGGTGTTCTCTTATTCTCATTTTTCTTAGTATTCTTCTGACTGGATTTGGTATTTATCCAAAGATAACCAAATTTGGGGGTGCAGGTTCACTTGTACCTATTACTGGTTTTGCCAATTCAGTAGCAGCTCCGGCAATCGAGTATAAAAAAGAAGGACAGGTTTTTGGGATAGGATGTAAAATCTTTACAATTGCGGGGCCGGTTATTTTATATGGTATAGTTACAAGCTGGGCACTGGGGATTGTGTATTGGATTATGAAGATGGTGATGTAGGGGGGATAAAGATGAACGAGAAAACAATGTGTGGAAAACAAAGTCTTGTTTTTGAAAGACCTATCTATATTACCAATAGTGCATCTGTAGTAGGTAAAAAAGAGGGAGAAGGTCCTTTGAAGGACTTATTTGATGTTGTAGGAGCAGATGATTTGTTTGGCTGCAAGACATGGGAGGAAGCAGAAAGCAGTCTGCAAAAGGATGCGGTTTATCTTGCGCTTGGAAAATCGAAATTACAGCCGTCGGATATCCGTTATTTGTTTTCTGGTGACTTGCTTGGTCAATCAATTGCGAGTTCATTTGGACTGATGAGTTATCAGATTCCGTTGTTTGGCGTATTTGGGGCATGTTCTACGTGCGGCGAAAGTATTAGTCTGGGAGCAATGGCAATTCATGGAGGTTTTGCTGACCATGTTGTATGTGTGACTTCCAGCCATTTTGCAAGTGCGGAAAAAGAATTTCGTTTTCCTCTTGATTATGGAACACAGCGCCCGTTATCTGCTTCGTGGACAGTAACAGGAAGTGGAGCATTTGTATTGAGCGCAGATAAAAAGCACGGTGCAAGAGCAAAGGTGATGGGAATTACAACGGGGAAAATCGTAGATTATGGAATCAAGGATTCTATGAATATGGG
>JAFUQM010000038.1 GCA_017472325.1 Lachnospiraceae bacterium | reverse complement strand
GACATATTTCCCAAACCGTTATAGCTTTCATTGTCTAAAATAGAGATGCCTGTATACTGAGTAAATATCTTTACTTCCAACAAATAAAGCACTGCTGTCACCGCAAGCATACCAATTCCAAAAATCCCGTCGAAGAAAACCTTTACAGCTTTTTCCCCGTCCAAAAGCTTTTTCAAAGAAAGCAGCATGATCAGGGTAATTGCTACCGAAATAAAACTCTGATAAATGCCAAGAGCAATCGATAAGATCAATGCACCAATTCCCAGACAGATAAATTTCTCCTTACTATCCTTTTTGGCCATTGCCTGATTCCATAACCAGACAGCTGTAACTGCCAGAAGTATCGCAAAGGAATTCGCGTCCAGATCATGAAGATAGGTTGCTGCTGTTGCATAGATGGACGGATTCGTCACACAGATTCCTGCAATCAGCAAAACAAATACTCTGCGCTCCATCTGAAACATCCGTGCAATCAGGTAAACTGCTATGGAGAGCCAAAACAACGCCAAAACGCCAATGAGCCATGGAACCACAAATTTTCCTCTGGTCAGTGCAATATAAGCAGAATAAAAGATTCTTCCAAGACTTGCCTTCGGCCATTTTGCTGCAATATAAAATGCACGCAGGGAATCATGGGAAATAGTCAAATTCAAAAAGCAATATGCATGAGCCACAAGCCCCAGCAGATACGTAAAAAGAAAACTCTGCTTTAGCAATCTGTCATTCATTTTATTTTCGACACAATCCAAAATTCTTAGCATTTCTTACCGCCTACTTTTTTCTGTTTAAAAAGATCTTCACAATTCCTACACAGTCAGGATTTACCACAACATTTGCCGCAATTCCAAAAACGGAACAAACAGCTGTTGTAATCACACCTGCCACAATAAATTCTAAATAATTATTAATATTTAAATGAATATATTTTTCCACAAATACTACTGCCGCAAAGAACAGATAGTTCACACCCAAAATCGAAACTGTTTTTCGCAACGAACGCTTTAATATTTTTTTGTCACAAATATACGCACAATATACAACCTTTAATGGCAGTGCGGCCGCAGTCGCCAATAACACCCCGTAAATTCCAAACCAGTGTACCAAAACAATTGAAAGTATTAAGTTTGTAGCTGCTTCGATTACTGCAACAATCCCGCTTTGCTTCGCATAACCTCCGATATTCGTCAGGTTCCTTGTAACATAACTGCTGTATGATAACAACTGTATGATACAGAATAATAATGGTACATAGTCATAAATATAATTAATGTCTGAAACTCCCGCTGTATACAAACGGATAAACGGAATGATCAGTATGTAGCAGACTGACATGATAATAGTCGGTATGCCTACAAATGCGGACATAAAAATATCATGGAGCTTTGTGTACTTTTCAATACTTTCATAGTATGCCTGTCCCAACAGATAAGCCACACTGTTATAAACAGTATTCAGGATTGTTGTAAGGCTGCCAAATACCATGTTATAAAGTGAATAAACACTGGATATCATCGTACTTACAAAGGTAGATAACACAACCATATCTGTAGAAGAAAATACGACCCATGCGATCTCCGCTGTTACATATGCACTTCGATTCTTAAGCTTTGCATCTTTTGGTGCTGAGTTAAAGTTAATCCAGCTGTAATTCTTCTTAAAATAAATTTTATAGATGACAATCTGAATAATTGTAATCAGGCAATAAACCACCTGCAGGGCATCGATTCGAATACTTAATGAGACAATTACGATTTTGCCCAGCTGTCCAAGCATAGACTTTAATGCTGTAACACCACTAAAAACATAGTCTCGGCCATCTGCCCTAAGAATCGCAGATTCGGTCTGGGTAAACAGGAAGGAAAGTACTCCTGACATCCCTTCAAAGAATACAAGGCTGAAGATAATGGACTTATCTACACTGCTCTTCCATGCCAACGGAATGATCACTGCCAGAAGTAGGACTGCCAGTCCATATCCTATGGTAAATTTCTTAAAATAATTTTTGGACACAGACGCCACATAAGAAATCCCATCACGGTCTTTCTCCACGATCGGCTTGTACAGCATATCCCTTGTTGCCAGCGCGATTCCTGCCTCCAAAAGAGACATATAACTGAAAATCTGTGTAATACTGTTAATAATTCCATTTACATCAGAACCATAGTTCATGAGCACAATTCGCGGAACGATAAATCCCAGCGCAATTGTGACCAGCTTACTGCCAAAGCTGACGATTAAATTTTTTAAAACTCTTGATTTTTGCATTCTTCCTACTCAATTGAAACAGATTCTTTTGCTATATTTTCCATAATGGAATCATAAAACTTCTGTTCCTGAACAATCTGTTTTTCTATATTTTCTTTAAATAACTGAT
>JAFUQM010000037.1 GCA_017472325.1 Lachnospiraceae bacterium | reverse complement strand
TATTTCTACGCAGGATATGGTGGCAAATGAGATGCATGAGTTAATTTTTTGTGATAGCTACCAAGTATGGAAACTGGATGTTACCAGACCAGTTACGATAGAACAGAAGTATCCATTTTTGGTTATGAGTGTTTTAGATGGAGAAGGATGGATAGACGGTGCAAAGCTTTGTAAGGGAGAACATTTGATTTTGCCATTTGGTTATGGAAAAGCGCAAATACAGGGAACATTAAAGTTAATGATGTCATCGGTTCCCGCACAAGAGACAGCAGGAGGTAGCGGAGGTGTACGATAAGTTAACACAGAATGATATCCGCAAGATGCAAGAAGAAATAGAGCATAGAAAGCTTGTTGTACGTAAAGAAGCGCTGGAGGCAGTTAAAGAAGCGAGAGCGCATGGCGATTTGAGTGAAAATTTTGAGTACCATGCTGCAAAACGTGAGAAAAATAAAAATGAAGGTCGAATCCGTTATTTAGAGAGAATGATACGTACAGCAGAGGTCATTTCGGATGAGTCTGCGGAGGACGAAGTTGGCTTGAACAATACCGTAGAGGTCTTTTTTGAGGAAGATGCTACAACAGAAAGATATAAAATAGTAACAACTGTGAGAGCAAGTTCTATTGATGGTCTGATAAGCAATGAATCACCAATTGGAAAAGCATTGCTAGGGCATCGTGTAGGAGATCGGGTTTTTGTAAAAGTGAACGAGAATTATGGCTATTATGTGATAATCCGTGCAATTGAAAATACGGATGATGGAACAGATAAAATAAGAAGTTTTTAAATAAGAATTTTATTATAAGTATCCTATGGATCATCTGCAAAAATAAAATTTTTCATAAAAAGAATAATAAAATGAGTAATAGGACTTGACAATATGATAAAATCAGTGTAAAATAATTACTGTTGCTGGGTTATCAGTAACGGTAAGTGCGCTTAGCTCAGCTGGATAGAGCGTTTGGCTACGGACCAAAAGGTCGGGGGTTCGAATCCTCTAGCGCACGCTAGTGTGTATCTTCACACCAAATGTCGGCACGTTTCACGCGCCGTCTTATTGGAACCAAAAGCCTTAGAATATGATTCTAAGGCTTTTTCTTATGGAAATAATTATTAGAGAAAGGATGGAGAATTGATATGAAGAATTCAAAATATCGTTATGTAATATGGCTTTTAATTCCACTTTCTTTTATTTTACTTTTGAGCATCTTGACTTCGGATGGTATTTCGATGAAAAATCTGGAAATGGCGCTTGGAATTACAACAGGAACTCTTTCTGGAATCCAGCCTTATACATTATATGGTGCATTTTTCTTTTTCTTCTTTCTCATCCGATGGATGATTCAAAAAAAGCCAATTCAAAGCAGTCAACGTCGTAAAGTAATCGTAGCTATTATAGAAAGGCTTATAAAGAAGTTTCCAGTACGTCCAAAGCCTTATCAGATACCAGTACATATCCATATGGCATTACAGAATAATCCACATGATGAGCATGCAATCGCAGCACTTTTATTTGACATCCATTCCTTCCTGGGTATGGATACATCGAATTTGCGATATGAGATATGTTATATTCATGACTATGATACAGAGAACAGTGAGGATAAACAAAATCCAGCAGGTTATTATATGGATTGTGGAGACGGGACGAGAAAGATTACCATATATCTGCGTAAGAGTTATAACCTTTATACAGTAACTTCTATTGTAGCACATGAGACAATGCATCATTTTCTGGAAAAGCATAAAATGAAATATACGAATATAGAAGAAAATGAGTTGTTGACCGATATTGCAGCGTTATATCTCGGGTTTGAAGAATATATGGTAAAAGGAAATACAGAGTTATATGATGGTGGCAATCGTTTTATTAGTGTTGGCTATTTGTCAAAATCAGAGATACAGTTTGTGATTCAGAAAATCACTCATTTATGTTAAGAAAATCTTTAGAAATTTCTGCACCTCTATTTTATATTTCTCATTTATTATAGCTTTATCATAAACGGAAAGGAGAAGCCCTATACAATTAAAACAGAGGCAGAAAGCATGAGAATCAGAATTTATGTAAGGAGGCATAACAGTGGAAACATATCACATTTTAGTTGTAGAGGATGATAAAGACATTAGAGATGGTATTGAGATATATTTGAAAAATCAGGGGTATGTTGTATTCAAAGCAGAAAACGGAAAAAAGGGGTTAGAAATTGTAGAAACAGAAACGATTCATCTTGCAATTATTGATATTATGATGCCGATTATGGATGGCATCACTATGATGATGAAAGTAAGAGAACAATATGATTTTCCTGTGATTATGCTATCAGCAAAATCCGAAGAAGTAGATAAGATTATGGGATTGAATATGGGAGCAGATGATTATGTTACAAAACCATTTACAACGTTGGAACTGTTGGCAAGAGTAAATTCACATTTACGCCGCTATGCCAAATATTTGAATGCAGTCAATGAAAAGCAGTCGGAAAATGTGTATATCATAGGCGGACTGGAACTTCATGAAGAAAGTGTAGAAGTATTTGTGGATGGGGCACCGGTCAAATTGACAGCAACAGAGTTCAAAATATTACAGCTTCTTATGAAAAATGCAGGAAGAGTATTTTCCGCAGAGGAGATTTATGAACGAATTTGGAATGAGAAAGCGGTAAATACAGATACCATTATGGTCCATATTAGAAAAATCAGAGAGAAAATTGAAATTAATCCAAAGAATCCAAAATATTTAAAGGTGGTGTGGGGCGTTGGCTACAAAATTGAAAAACAACAAATTTTTAAGTGAGATAATTGCTGCGTGTGTTGTTGTAGCAGCAGTGATTGTTTTTATGTTACAGTATGGGAACTTTGAAAAAGGAGCAGCAGCGTATCGCAAAGAGGAGAGTGCTGGTGAGGACGTGGCTGTGTACCGGATGCTTGAGAGTAATTATATTTTGTACAAAGATATTCGTGAAAAGGTAGATAAAACGGAATATACATATGAAGACTTATACCTCACAGGTAAGATTAGGCAAACAGATGCAAGTGGCGAAGTGAATGAGAGTATCATATCACAAGCAGAACAGAAGCTTGCAAGTTCCATTCAGGAAATGAAAAGAACACTGGCAGAAGAGATGAGATTTGCTTCATGGGAATCTTATTTTACGGATATTTTAAGTACATCTATTGATTATTGTGTAATAGATAAGGCAACAGGAACTTTTATAAAAAATACGGGAAATGCAATTGAATTGTTAGATGAGCAAACAGCAGAGAGTGCAGGACTTCCGTATTTTTATTATATTAAAGTTGAATATGATGATGTGGGACATCCTGGCAACATTGCAGTCAAAAGCACAGATGCAGATAAAACGTTGAAGGTGACACAAAAAATGGCAAAGCAGATGAGTCTGTCAGAAGATGAAAATGATATCATAGGAAGCAATTTTTTATATGGTACCTATGATGAAGTAGGAGACCGTGAAGTAGAGTATGCAGTAGATTTTACAACGATAGAGCCGAAAAACGTGACATTTGTTTATGCAATTACACCGGAACAGTGGAATGCATTAGGCAGCGAAGGTCTGGTAGGATTGACAGACGAATATAACGAAATGTACTACAATGTAAACGCGTATTATGCAGCCGGAGTACATCAATGGTATATGACAACGTTGCTAATGATTGGCATTATTGCACTATTAATGCCAAGATATCATAAGTATCGCTTACAGGAAAGGGCATTGTGTAAGCTGCCGTTAGAGCTTGTATGCTGCATTGCATTTTTTGTTATGTTTATGTTTAACGATTCTGTTGTAGCTATGGTGCAGCAGACAATGGATGGTACGTTACAGAAACAGATAGCATCAATCGTGCCAAGTGGATTGGCAATGGTGACAGTAAATATCATAAATGTTGTGTCCCTTGCATGCTTCTTTACGGTATGGTATTTGTGTGTAACCAGTTTTTGGGAGATTTCTTCAGTGGGAATACGAAAATATCTGGCAGAACGAAGTCTAGTGTGCAGATTCTGGAATAGAACAAAGAGGTTCTGGATGGCATGGTGGCATAAATTCAAAACAGAAATGCTGGATATTGAATTAAGTAGGGATAATACAAAGTCACTTCGTAGAATTGTTATTTTGCATTTCATCATTCTGTTTTTTGTGAGCTGTATGTGGATATTTGGTGGTTTTGTTTTAATCATTTATGCTATTGTGATTTATTTCCTGATGAAAAAGCATATAAATAAAATTCAGAATCAGTATCAGAGAATGTTGACAGCAACCAATTCTATTGCGCAGGGTAATCTGAACACAGCGCTGAATGAAGATTGGGGCGTGTTTGAATCTTATAAAGCAGAGCTTGAAAAAATTCAGGAAGGCTTCCGTGTAGCGGTTGATGAGGAAGTAAAAAGCCAGCGTATGAAAACAGAGTTGATTACGAATGTGTCACATGATTTGAAAACGCCACTGACTGCTATGATAACCTATGTTGATCTTCTTAAAAGTCCAGAAACAACAGAGGAAGAACGGAAGGAATATATCGCAATACTTGATAGAAAGTCACTTCGTTTGAAGGTGCTAATTGAGGATTTATTTGAAGTAAGCAAGGCTAATAGCAAGAATATTTCTCTAGATATTATAGATGTCGATATTGTTGGCTTGATGAAACAGGTGAGTATGGAGCTAGAAGAAAAAATGAAAGATGCAGATTTGGATCTCCGTTGGGATGTGCCTGATGAAAAGATCATTCTTCCATTAGATAGTCAGAAGACATATCGTATTTTTGAAAATCTGTATATGAATATTATCAAGTATGCAATGCCATCGACACGTGTATATATAAAGGCAGAGAAGATAGAGGAGCGTGTATGGATTGAACTGAAAAATATTTCTGCTGCAGAACTGCCAACCAATCCTGTAGATTTGACAGATCGCTTTGTCAGAGGTGATGCTTCGAGAAATACAGAAGGTTCTGGATTGGGACTTGCAATTGCAAAGAGCTTTGTAGAATTGCAGGATGGTAAAATGTCAATAGAGACAGATGGAGACTTGTTTAAAGTTGTTTTAGAGTGGTAAGTTAGTGCTTGCATTTTTTAATCTGTGTGCTAAAATAAGTAGAAATGAAAAGGGGGGAGCACGCAGTGGTAAAAGATTTGACAGAAGGGAAAGCAGAGATTGTACTTTGGGCATTTACATTGCCAATGTTTGTTAGCGTGATATTTCAGCAGTTGTATAATATTGCTGATAGCATCATTGCAGGAAAATATGCAGGAGAGGATGCACTTGCAGCAGTAGGGGCGTCTTATCCCATTACTATGATTTTTATGGCAATTGCAGTTGGAAGCAATGTTGGATGTTCAGTTGTTATATCACAACTATTTGGAGGCAGAAAATATCGTGAAGTGAAAACAGCCATTTACACGACGTTGACTGCTTCCTTTTTGTTATCGATAGTCTTGACAGTAATTGGACTGCTTGGAACAAAGACGCTTATGACAATGATTAAAACACCAGAAAATATTTTTGCAGATGGTGCATTATATTTAAGAATTTATATTGTTGGATTTATGTTTTTGTTTCTTTACAATGTATGTACAGGGATTTTTACGTCATTAGGAGATTCTAAAACGCCACTTTATTTTCTGATTGGGTCATCCATTGGGAATGTAATATTGGATTGGATTTTCGTAGCAATATTTTCATGGGGAGTAGCAGGTGTAGCATGGGCAACCTTCATTGCACAAGGGATTGCCTGTTTATTAGCATTTGTGACTTTGATGATACGGCTTGGTGCCATTCAGACAGAAGATGTACCAGACTTTTTTTCAATGAAAATGCTTGCTAAGATAAGTAGAATTGCCATTCCTAGTATTTTACAGCAAAGTTTTGTATCGGTTGGCAATATTTTTATACAAGGTTTAATTAATGGATATGGTTCGTCAGTAATTGCAGGATATTCAGCAGCAATAAAGTTGAATACATTTATGATTACATCATTTGGGACCCTTGGCAATGCGGTATCAAGTTTCACGGCACAGAATATCGGAGCTGGAAAAATGGAACGTGTAAAGAAAGGATTTAAAGCGGGTGTTGCGCTTGCGTTTGTCATTGCTGTTCCAGTATTTGTTGCATATTTCTTTTTTGGAAACAACATGATGGCATTGTTTATGAAAGAGGAGAGTGCCAAAGCTGTAGAAACAGGGGTGCAATTTCTTAAAATAGTATCCCCGTTCTATCTGTTTATTTCATTAAAATTGTTGGCAGATGGGGTATTGCGTGGTGCAGGTTCAATCAAAGCGTTTATGGTTACAACATTTTCTGACTTGTTGTTACGGGTTACGCTGGCATATATATTTTCTGCATACTGGGAAACGATTGGAATATGGTGGTCTTGGCCTGTTGGTTGGACAATAGCTACCATTTTATCCTTAGTATTTTATCTTGAAGTTGCCATAAACGGGAGAAAAGCGCTATGATTTCATAGCGCTTTTAATGAAGAGAAAAGTTATTGTATCATAGGCTACTCTTTATCAAATTTGAACTGGGATACAATTGCCTCCAGTTTGTCTACATAAGAGATAGTCTTTGAAACCATATTGTATGTATCTTCTGTAAGGGATACGATATCTGTGTTGCTTTGTGCAACATTTTCAACACCATCAGAAGATTCTTTTACAGCACTGTTGATTGCTTCGATAGAAGTACTGATAGCCAGTACGGACTGATTTAATTCCATAATGGAAGATAAAATATCATTCATCGTGCTGTTGATATTGTTTGCATCATGATTATATTGTTCACTAATATCAATAAAATGAGCATAGTCTGTTAATACATTTGTCTCTAAGAAATCGAGACTCTTTGTTAAGCTTCCTGACATCTGCATAACAGCGTCATTTACTTCCAGTACGATATCACTAATCTTGTCAACTGTTTCAGCAGATTGTTCTGCAAGATTACCAATTTCGTGTGCTACAACTGAGAAACCTCTTCCTGCTTCGCCTGCTCTTGCAGCTTCGATTGAAGCATTTAAGGATAAGAGTCTTGTTTTGGAAGAAATAGCAATGATATTCTGTGCTAATTCATCAATCTTATTAACAGCCTGTGACTGTTCGATTGCCTGCTCTGTTTCCTGTTTTACAATTGCATAAATGTCCTGTGTTTTGGAAGTAGCGGCTTCTGTTGTTGTTTTTAAGGAAGCTGCACGTTCAATAATTGTTTCAGAAAGTTTGGAACCTTCTTTTGCCTTGTTGCCAATCAACTGTGTACCAGCTTCAATTTTACTAATGTCGGATGTGATAACATCAGTTGCTTGTGAACTTGTTTGCATACTGCTTGCTAACTGATAAGCTGTAGCAGAGTTTTCGGTTGCATGTACTTTCACTGTATTACTGATTTCTTTTAAGTTATCAGCAGCTTCGCTGATACCAACACTTGTTTCTTTTACATCTTTCATCATTTCACGGAAAGAGCCACGGAGCTTACGAACGGAACGTCCCATTTCTCCAGTTTCGTCTTTGCGCTTTAACAACTTGTGATAAGATGTATCTCCTGTTAAATCTAGAGTAGCAGTTTTTTGTACGATTCTCGCGATTTTCTTTAATGGTTCTGTTAATGTGTTGGCAAATACGATACCTACAAATGCCAAAACAATAATTAGGATTAAACTGATGGTGAGAGCACTTGCACTCATTGCTGTGATTGGTGCTGTGATGGTTGCTTTGTCAATGACAATACCAATCGTCCATCCGTTTAAGTCGGATACAGCATAACTAATGTATTGATTGTTTTCTTTATCTTCTACAATACCATTCTTTTCACCGGATTCGGACTGTGCATTGTTCATAATTGTCTGAATTGCAGCAGAACCAGCCTGCTGACCGATGAAGGAAGAATCCGGATGATAGATATAACATCCTTTGCTGTCTAACAGGAATGCATAGCTGTTCTCAGAATCCATAAGTTTGATGCCTGCCAATGTATCGGATAATAGAGCAACCGGAATATCAGTGTATAATACACCGGATAATTGTGTGTCTGATACATGGGAAGCCTGTGGAACACCAATTGTAATGATAGGTGCGCCAGTAGTTTCTGAGAATGTAATGTCACTCTGTTTTGGTGCATTAGTTTCTAAAATGGAAAGATACATTTCGTCGGTAGAGCAATCTTTTCCGACTAAAGCATCATCCGTGGATGCCAGAATCGTTTGGGTTTCGATACTAGCAAAGTAAATATTTTCATGAGTTGGATTTTGTTTCATGAATTTGTCTAAAGCGGACTGTACTTCTTTGCCAAATGAAGTACCTTTTCTCATACTGAAAATGTAAATATCTTCAGAGCGATTCATGTACGACATAGAGGTCGTATATTTTTCAATACTCTGTTCAATATAAGAATTTTGTGCTTTGGCAATCTCTGCCAGCATTTCTTCAGTATTTGCAAGCAATGTCTTTTCTGAAACGCTGGTCAGATAATTGGTGTTTACTAAAACGGCAACGACAATAACAGCAACCACAAGTGTAACAATCTGAAATTTGATAGAATGTAATAGGCTTACTTTACGTAATCCGGTTTTTTTATCAACTTTTGCAGATTTCTCGAGTTTTTCAATTTTATCCATAGTTGTAGATTTGCTATTGGATGTTTGCTGTTTTTTCCCTTTTTCCAGTTTCTTTGCTTCTTTTGCTGACTGTTTTGCACGTTTTACGGCTTCCTTTTCAGCAGCCTTATCAGAAGATGTGTTCTTTTGTAACTGTTCCAATTGCTGTCCCTCCTCTACATTAATTCATTGGGATTAGCCCATAACTACAGTAACATTATAAATTTCTTTACCTTTTTCGTAAGGAATGATGCATCCGTCTACAGCTTTGCCATCTACAGTCAGACTTACGACACCTTTCTGTACGTTAGAAGGGTTTTCAACTTCTATGTTGTAAGTACCTTCACGGAATTTTCTTACTACTTTAAAATCACCAAAACCAGCAGGTGTACAAGGATTTACACTCAAACCAGAATGTGTAGGATAAATACCTAAAATATACTGTGAAATATTAACAAATGTCCATGCAGCAGTACCAGTTAACCAACTGTTTTTCGCTTCACCGTGGAATTTAGCATCAGCACCAGCAATCATCTGAGCATATACATATGGCTCTGTTCTGTGAATTTCGCTGATTTCTTCCAAGTAAGAAGGACAAGTTTTCTTATAAATTTCAAATGCTCTGTCACCGCGACCAATTACTGTTTCAGCAATAGATACCCAAGGGTTGTTATGACAGAAGATACCTGCATTTTCTTTGTATCCTGGTGGATAAGAAGTTACTTCACCAAGTTCAAGATGATATTTTGTATATGCAGGCTGTAAAATCATAATACCGTATTTGGAATCCAGTTTTTCTTTTACAGAGTTTAATGCTTTTTCAGCATGACCTTCCTCGACACCAACACCTGCAAGTACACAGAAGCCCTGTGGTTCGATATAAATCTGACCTTCTTCACATTCTTTGGAACCAACTTTATTGCTATATGCATCATATGCACGAACAAACCATTCGCCGTCCCAACCATCTTTTAAGATTGCTTCATACATCTTATCTACTTCAGCAAGAGCTCTTTGCGCTTCTTCGTGGTTACCCTGAAGTTCGCATAATTCTGCATATTCTTTACCATATTTTACAAACATACCAGCGATGAATACAGATTCAGCAACTGGTCCTTCGCTAGGTCCAAATGTCTGGAAGGATTCACCTGGATGCTCTGAGAAGCAGTTTAAGTTTAAGCAGTCATTCCAGTCTGCACGGCCAATCAGAGGAAGATTGTGTGGTCCTTTGTGAGTTACAATGTAATCAAAGGAACGTTTTAAGTGTTCCATCAATGGCTGAGATTTGGATTCGTCATTATTGAAAGGAGTCATGATGTCTAGGATAGACATATCTCCTGTTTCGCGTATGTATGCACTTGTACCTGCAATTAACCAAAGTGGATCATCATTGAAACCGCTTCCGATATCGGAGTTACCTTTTTTGGTTAATGGCTGATACTGATGATATGCACTACCGTCTTCAAACTGAGTAGAAGCAATATCAATAATTCTTTCTTTGGCACGGTCTGGAATTAAGTGAACGAAACCAAGTAAATCCTGACAGGAATCACGGAATCCCATACCACGGCCAATGCCGGATTCATAATAGGAAGCAGAACGTGACATGTTAAATGTTACCATACACTGATACTGATTCCATGTATTAACCATTCTGTTAACGTTTTCATCAGAAGATTCTACAGTATATTTTGCGAGTAATGTCTTCCAGTAATCCTGTAACTGTACGAATGCAGCTTCTACATCAGCGTCTGTCTGATATTTGGCAAGCATTGCATCAGCAGGCTTTTTGTTGATAATACCGTCTGCTTCCCATTTCTCTTCCTGCGGATTTTCTACATATCCTAATACGAATACAAAAGTTTTAGATTCGCCTGGCTGAAGAGTAACATTAATCTGATGAGAAGCGATTGGAGACCATCCACTTGCGATGGAATTAGTACATGCTCCGTTTTCAACAGCTTCTGGTTTGTCAGCACCTCTATATGCACCAAGGAAAGCATCTCTGCTTGTATCAAATCCATCGATTGCACTATTTACAGAATATACTGCGTAATGATTTCTTCTCTCGCGGTATTCTGTTTTATGATAGATTGTAGAGCCAATGACTTCTACTTCGCCGATGCTTAAGTTACGCTGGAAGTTTTTCATATCGTCATCAGCGTTCCACAGACACCATTCTACGTAAGAAAATACAGAGAATGATTTTGCTGTGCCGGATTCGTTGGTTAATGTCAGTTTGCTGACTTCACAATTATCTCCCATAGGAACGAAAGTAAGAACAGAAGCCTTTAATCCGTTTTTAGTTGAAGTAAATCGACTATAACCGATACCGTGTCTACATTCATAGGAATCAAGTTCTGTCTTGCTTGGCTGCCAGCCAGGATTCCATACAGTATCATTCTCTTTAATATAGAAGTATTTACCGTTAGTGTCTGCTGGCACATCATTGTAACGATAACGTGTCAGACGCAGCAGTTTGGCATCTTTGTAAAAAGTATAACCACCGCATGTGTTAGAAATTAATGTAAAAAATTCATTGCATCCAAGATAGTTAATCCATGGAAGCGGAGTTTTTGGAGTAGTAATCACGTCTCCTGGTTTGCGTCATCAAAATAGCCGAATTTCATAATGTGCTCTCCTTATTAATATATTGTAGTAATCACTCATTAAACGATACGTTTTCTATCTGTAATCTTGGTGTCTGAGTATCCCAAATATGGTAAAAATACACAGTGACACTCGAACGGTACATAAACAAAAAGACGTAAACGTTTAAGTAAGATAATATAGTATATGTGTATATGTGAATTATACATAGAAACATCTCAAAAAGCAAGGAAAATTGGCACATTTTATAATAAAATTGAGTTACTTCCTTATTATAATAGGCATTGATTTTAAAACAGAGAAGAAAAATACGAAAAATTAAGTAAAAAAATAACAATTAAGAAAAATACAAAAAATGCAATAGTGCAAAATGATAAAAACGACTACAAACAACTAGTAAAAAGCACCAAAAATATAAAAAACGCACAAATGAAATAAAAAAGTGTTGCAAAAGTATAAAAAGTGTTATATAGTAAGAGTACGAAAACGATTAAGTAAAACGTTTGCGTAAAACCTGCCCGTATTACTTGTGAGGAGTAAAAGTATTATTTCTAATAATAGATACCAATATGGCAGAAGTTAGGAGGAATTCCCATGGTATCCATGAAAGATATTTCAAAGGTTTGTGGCGTATCGGTGGCTACGGTAAGTAAGGCGCTGAATGACCACAGTGATATAGGAGAGAAAACAAAGCACTATATTAGAAAAACGGCAAAAGAGATGGGATATTTTCCGAATTCCTCAGCGAGAACATTGAAAACAAAACGAAGCAACAATCTTGGATTGTTATTTGTTGAAAAATCTCAAAGTGGTTTAACACATGATTATTTTATCTCGGTATTGGATAGTATCAAAGATACGGCAGAAGCCAGAGGGTATGATATTACTTTTATCAGTGGAAGTGAACAACGCAAAGATAAGATGACATACTTAGAACACAGCAGATATCGTGGCATTGATGGAGCGGTAATTGCATGTGTGGATTTTGATTCACAAGAGGTTAGAGAACTTGCAGCAAGTGAGATACCGGTCGTTACGATTGACCATGTGCTAAATAACAAAATGGCAATTGTATCAGACAATGTCCTGGGAATGAAAGAACTCTTTGATTACATATATGAACAAGGACATCGAAAAATTGCTTATATTCATGGCGGAGATGAATCGGCAGTTACCAGAACACGGTTGGCATGTTTCTATAAAGAAGCAGAAGAAAGAGGATTGGTGATTCCGGAAGAATATATCAAGATGGCTGATTACCGTAATACGGAGTTAACTGCGCAGATGACATACGAGCTTTTGGATTTGCCAGAACCACCAACTTGTATTTTATATCCAGATGATTTTGCTGCATTAGGAGGCTTTAATGCTATTAGAGCAAGAGGGCTTAGAATACCTGAGGATATATCGATTGCTGGATACGATGGAATTAAGCTGATGCAGTGCATAGAGCCAAAGTTAACAACAATCAAACAGGATACGAAGAAAATTGGACAGTATGCAATTGAAAAATTGCTAGCACTGATTGAAAAGCCGAGAACAACCTTAATTGAACAGGTAAGAGTACCTGTTCGGTTGGAAAAAGGAGAATCGGTAAGAAAAATCTGATATAAACGCTTCTATATAATATAACAGCATTAGTATAGAAGTGATTATATAAAACCTAGGCACAATACTTTAAATTTAAAGGAGGAAACAAAGTATGAAAAAGAAATTGCTTAGTGCGCTTTTAAGCGTAGCAATGGTTGCAACATTATTAGTAGGTTGCGGCGGAACAGAAGAAGCTCCTGCTGAAGAAGCAGCAGCAACAACAGAAGAGGCAGCTCCAGAAGAAGCTCCAGCAGAAGAAGCAGCAGCTTCAACAGACAAATTCTACATTTATTCATGGAACACAGAGTTACAGGAAAGACTTAACTATGTAATTG
The DNA here is from genome assembly GCA_017472325.1 of Lachnospiraceae bacterium. GTDB lineage: Bacteria > Bacillota > Clostridia > Lachnospirales > Lachnospiraceae > RGIG4733. Next base: position 7,834 of record JAFUQM010000037.1, on the reverse strand, counting down.
AAGCTCATCCAGAAGTTGGAGAAAGAATCGAATACGTAAACGTTGGTGACTCTGCTATTTATCAGGAAAAAATCGATGCATTACTTCAGACACCAGATGCAGAAGATTACCCAGATATGATCGCTTTCGAAGCTGGTTACATCATGAAATATACAAACAGTGATTACACATTACCAGTTACAGATTGCGGTATTACAGATGCTGATTTAGCTGAAATGTATCCATATACATTAACAATCGCTACAGACCAGAGAGATGGTTCTTTAAAAGGTGTTTCATGGCAGTCTTGCCCAGGTTCTTTCATCTACAGAAGAAGCTTAGCTGAAAAATACCTTGGCTCACAGGAACCAGAAGCAGTTCAGGAACAGTTAAAAGACTGGGATACATTCCTTGAAACAGCTAGAAAAATTAAAACAGATTCTAACGATACAGTAAGAATCTTATCTTCAAACGGTGACGTTGTTAACACATTCATGTCAAACAAAACTACTCCTTGGGTAGACGCTAACGGCGTATTCACAATGGATCAGTCTATGCTTGATTACATGGACGTTGTTGCAGCATTAGAACAGGAAGACTTAACATGGAAAACATCACAGTGGTCAGAAGAATGGAACGCAGGTCCTTCTACAGACAGCGTATTCGGTTACTTCGGATGTACATGGTTCTTACACTGGACAATCAAAGCTAACTGCGGTGGTGAAGCAGTTGGTGAAGGAACATATGGTGACTGGGCTATGTGCCAGGGACCAGCTCCTTTCTACTGGGGCGGTACATGGTTAGGCGCAACAGCTGGATGTTCTGATACAGCTTTAGCTGGAACAATCATGAGAGCACTTTGCTGTGATACAGAAATCATGACAAAAATGTCTGAAGAAACACTTGATTACGTAAATAACAAAGCAGCTATGCAGACATTATCAGACGCTGGTAAAGGTGCATACGAATTCTTAGGTGGACAGGACTTCATCGCTGTATTCTCTCCACTTGCAGCAGACGTAGATGTATCTTGGATGTGCGCATATGACCAGAAAGTAAACGAATTACTTGATACTCAGGTTACAGCTTACACAACAGGTGAAAAAGATAAAGATACAGCAGTTGCAGACTTCAAAGCAGCAGTTGCAGAAGCTTATCCAAACTTAACAGTAGAATAAGAAATAGCTTATAACTACAAACAATAAAGTCTGTACCGGCGGCAACGTCGGTACAGATACTTTAAAAGGAAATGGAGAGTGTGAACGTGAAAAAGAATAAACATAAAACAGTTGAATATGGAAGGTATGGATATTTCTTCATAGCTCCATTTTTCTTAGTATTCGCGATTTTTCAGTTATGGCCATTGATTTATACAATCGGTCTTGCGTTCTGTGAAAACTACACAGATACAATGTTTAATGTAGAGATTGGACCTACATTTAATGGATTGGCTAACTTAAAAGATGTTTTAATTAGCAAAGACGGAAAATTATTTGATACATATACATGCCATGCCTTAGGCAATACATTGATTATGTGGGCATTAAACTTCTTGCCACAGATTTTATTAGCTCTGTTACTTGCTGTATGGTTTACAGACACCAAAGTAAAATTAAGCGGTCAGGGTGCATACAAGGTTATGGTATTCATGCCGAACATAATTACTGCAGCAACAATCGCAGTTTTATTCTACAGTTTGTTCAACTATCCAAATGGACCTGTAAACCAGATTCTTACAAGTACAGGATTATTGGATGAACCATATAGATTCTTTAATAGCAAATGGGCCACAAGAGGACTTATTTCCTTCATCAACTTCTGGATGTGGTATGGAAATACAATGATTGTATTAACAGCAGGTGTTCTTGGTATTAGCCCATCCTTATTCGAAGCAGCAAGAGTAGACGGTGCTACAAGCTGGCAGATTTTCAAAAAAGTAACATTACCACTGCTTCGTCCAATTATGTTATTTACATTAGTAAACTCCGCTATTGGTGGTTTACAGATGTTCGATATTCCAAAACTGTTAACAACAAGTGGTTATGGAGATCCGGACTATACAACAAGAACTATGACAATGTATATTCGAGATTTAGCATTTACAGGTAGTAAGCAGGTAGGTAAAGCTTCTGCTGCATCTCTTGTACTGTTTGTAGTTACATTGTTCTTCAGTTTAATCTTGTTCTACATTATGAGAGATAAAGATGCCATTGCAGAGAAGAAGCAGATTAAGAAAGCCCAGAAAGCAATTGCAGCAAGAAAGGGGGCAAATTAATATGGCAAAAGAACTGACAATGGAACAAAAAGGAAAAAGAGCGCAAGCTAATCTAGTTGCAAACCATATTTTTAGAAATGCAGTGTGTGTATTCCTGTGTCTTCTGAGTATTGTTCCTTTCTGGATTTTGTTTGTAAACTCAACAAGAGATAGTGTTGCAATTCAGAGTGGACTCAGTTTGATTCCTTCAACACATTTCTTTGAAAATGTTGAAAAATTATTATATCAGTGTAATGAAAACGTACCTTTGTGGAGATATATGGTAAACAGTTTTGTTATTGCAGGTTTTTCTACAATCCTAACTGTATATTTCTCAACAATGACAGCGTATGGTGTAAATGTATATAAGTTTAAAGGCTCCAAATTTGCTTGGGCGTTCATTATGGCAATTATGATGATTCCTGCACAGGTTTCTTCTATCGGTTTCTTTAGATTTATGTATCAGATGGGACTTGGTAACAACTATATTCCATTGATTATACCAGCGATTGCATCTCCATCTACAATTTTCTTTATGAAACAGTATATGGAAAGTGCGTTGCCACTTGAAATCGTAGATGCAGCCAGAATTGATGGTTCAGGCGAGTTTAAAACATTTAATGAAATTGCAGTACCACTGATGAAACCAGCGGTAGCAACACAGGCAATTTTCGCATTCATCGCATCATGGAACAACTTCTATACACCTTCCATGATTTTGACAGGACAGGATAAATATACTTTACCTATGTTTGTACAGTTAATGCGTGGTGAACGTTTCCGTTCTGACTACGGTATTATTTACGTAGGTCTGGTAATTACAATTTTACCTATCTTTGTTGTATATTTTGCATTATCTAAATACATTATTGCAGGTGTAGCACTTGGTGGTGTAAAAGAATAAGAAGAATATGAAAATGATAAAGAGTGTCGTAAGTGACGAGCTTGCGGCACTCCCTTTTTGCTTTAAACGGATAAACAGCTTGTCAGAGGGGCTGACAAGCTGTTTGGGGAGTATAAATAATTAATATATAAGGGTGGTAAATAGAATATTGAAGGGATATCCTATTTACTAATTTCATTATAAGTGATTTACGAAAAAAAAGCAAGATAAAAATGGTACTAAAGTTCTATTAAATTAATATGCCTTTTTTGTATATTCTGTTAGCCTTTGAAGATACTAATTGTGTAATCAAAAACAGAAGGAGGAATTTAATTATGTCCAAGAATGATTATAATGAAAAAAACCAGAACAACAACCTAAATAGCAACCAGAATCAGCAGAACAATAACAACAAAAATCAGAATCAGAATAAAGCTGGAAATTGTTCTAATGATAACAACAAAAACCAGAAAAACAACGAATTCTAGGAATGTAGCAAAGAAAGGCTCTGACAATGATGTCAGCGCCTTTTTTGGTTGACAGACTGGAGTGTCTACTTTAATATAAGAACATGAGAAAATTTGAATTGATAGCTCCATGCCATTTTGGTTTGGAAGCAGTACTTAAAAAAGAAATTATTGAGTTAGGATATGATATTACTTCTGTAGAGGATGGACGTGTGACGTTCTTTGGAGATGAGGAAGCTCTATGCCGTGCAAATATTTTCCTGCGCACGGCGGAAAGAATTTTAATTAAGATAGGAAGTTTTAAAGCGACTACTTATGAAGAATTATTTCAGGCAACCAAAGCGCTCCCGTGGGAGGAATACATTCCAAAAGATGGTAAATTTTGGGTTGCAAAAGCAGCAAGTGTAAAAAGTAAATTATTTAGTCCTTCGGACATACAATCCATTATGAAAAAGGCAATGGTAGAGCGTTTAAAAGGAGTATACCATACAAATTGGTTTGATGAAGATGGAGAACATTTCCCAATACGTGTATTTTTGATGAAGGATGAGGTTACGGTCGGACTGGATAGTACAGGGGATTCTCTGCATAAGAGAGGATATCGTAAACTGACTGCAAAAGCACCGATTGCAGAAAACCTTGCAGCAGCGTTGATTATGCTGACACCGTGGAATAAAGACAGAATTCTTGTGGATCCATTTTGCGGAAGTGGTACATTTCCGATTGAAGCAGCTATGATGGCAGCGAATATGGCACCAGGAATGAATCGTTCTTTTCGTGCAGAAAATTGGTCTCATATAATCGGAAAAAATATCTGGTACGATGCGTTTGACGAAGCGAGAGAATTGGTTGATATGAGTGTAGAACCAGATATTCAAGGATATGATATTGACGGTTCTATGGTTGCAATTGCGCGTGAAAATGCAAAACTGGCAGGCGTTGAAAAAATGATTCATTTCCAGAAAAGAGGACTGGAACAGTTAAGTCATGCTAAGAAATATGGTTTTATTATTACAAATCCGCCATATGGAGAGCGTTTAGAAGAGAAAAAAGATATGCCAGCATTGTATACAGAAATTGGCAGAAAGTATAAAGAATTGGATGCGTGGTCACTTTATATGATTACGGCTTATGAGCAGGCAGAGCGTGATATTGGAAGAAAAGCAGATAAAAATCGTAAAATATATAATGGTATGATGAAAACATATTTTTATCAGTTTATGGGACCCAAACCACCACGCAGAGAAAAATAGATACAGGATAGACATTTTGGAATGGAGCCAGCATGCAAGAAAAATTAATGAGGCGTACTGCGGTTTTGTCGAGCTTTTTTGCTGTGGTAGCTATGGCGATTATGTTTTATTATTCGTCGGTTAAGGTGATTGTTATAGCGGGAGAGAGTACGGACGAAAAACAAGTCAGTGCAATTGTACATACAGAATATGAGGATGGAGAAGCGCTTTTATTAAAAGCAGATGAAGTGAGTGATTATTTATATATATCTTTGCCAGATAACGTAACGGCCGATAAAATATCGATTGATAATCATTATATGGATAAAGTGGTAAAAATAGGTATCATGGGTGTGGAACCGGCATACTATGAACAGGAAGTGCCGCACGGACGATGTAATGAGATTAGCGAGGCAATGTATTATACACAGGATGAAACAATCTATCTATGTTTTTTCTTGAAGGATACCTATGAAATTGATTATGTATATGAGGCAGGGAAATTGTCCGTTACATTTGTTTCGCCAGGAGCTTTATATGAAAATATTGCTATTTTAGATGCAGGAGATGCCTATACGAATGAAAAGCGGCAGGATGGAGTTGTAAAAGAGGTTGTTGCTGCTGTAAAAGAGCGGCTGGAGGCACAAGGGATTAAAGTTTATGATGTCAGTACTCCAAATGGCTATTTGCTAGAGGAAAAGCTGGATGCAATCGATAAATTGAATGGGGATATGTATGTCGCAATTGAGATAGGCAGTACGGAAGAAGGCAAAAGCGGAATGGAAGCCTATTATAATGATTCGTTTTTTATTCCATTTGTGGGTAATGTAACACTTTCGGATGCTGTTTTAAGGGAGGCGGCACTGGCAACGAATGGCAAGGCAAATGGCTTATTTGTTGATGAAATTAGTGATGAGATTTTAAGAAACAGCCAGATACCTTCAACTCGTTTGCGGATAGGATATGGCAAAAGTCAGGAAGATATGGATAAGTTGTATGATAAAGAATACAGACAGAAGTTGGCGAATGGAATTAGTGCAGGGATTGTGAAGTGTTTTGAATTGAAGGCGCAGCAGGACGTGCGATAAATAAGATGAGGTTGACAGAGGAAATTCTATGATAAAAAAAATAGTATTTGCAACAGGCAATGAAGGTAAAATGAAAGAAATCAGAGCGATTATGGCGGATATGAAGTGTGAGATTTTGTCACAAAAAGAAGCTGGTATCGTGGCGGATATTGATGAAAATGGTACTACATTTGAAGAAAATGCTGTTATAAAAGCAAAAGCAATTGCAGATATTCTGACTAAGCGGGGAGAGAAAGCAATCGTTTTGGCGGATGACTCGGGATTAGAAATTGATTATTTGAACAAGGAACCAGGGATATATTCAGCAAGATATATGGGAGAAGATACGTCCTATGATGTTAAAAATGCAAATCTGATAGAGCGTCTGCAAGGTGTGGAAGATGCAAAGAGAACGGCTCGTTTTGTATGTGCTGTTGCGGCTGTCATGCCGGACGGGCAGGTGCTTACTACAGTGGCAACAATGGAAGGTCGTATAGGGTGCGAGATAAAAGGTGAAAATGGCTTCGGTTATGATCCGATTTTTATTTTGGAAGAATATAACTGTACAACGGCTGAATTGGATATGGAACGAAAAAATGCAGCTAGTCATCGGGGAAAAGCGCTACGTGCAATGAAAAAGAAACTGGAAATCGCGCTATAAAAGAGTATTGCAAAAGTATGAAGGGAAAATGACAGATGACAAGCGGTAAGTGCCGATAGGTAAATGCTAATAGTGGGTGACTAATATGAAAATACTAATCGTAAGTGATACACACCGTAGACAGGATAATTATGAAAAGGTGTTAGAAAAAGTTGATAATATAGATATGGTAATTCATTGCGGAGATGCAGAAGGTGCGGAATATGCAATTGAAGCAATGGCAGACTGTCCTTTGGAAATTGTACTTGGAAATAATGATTTTTTTTCAGAACTTCCACGAGAAAAAGAGTTTATGATAGGCCAGTATAAGGTCTGGTTGACACATGGACACAATTATTATGTATCGATGGGAAACGAAGTGATTAAAAGCGAAGCAGAGGCAAGAGGGATAGACATTGTGATGTATGGTCATACCCATAAGCCGGTGATAGATAGGTCGGGTGACGTTATTGCCATCAATCCAGGAAGCCTTACCTATCCAAGACAGGAAGGGAAAAGGCCATCCTATATTATTATGGAGCTTGATAGAGAAGGGGAGGCTCATTTTACAATAGCGTATTTATAAATGCAGTAGCAAAAAATGCGTATTTTGCCCTTTTTTGATGCTTTAAAATAAAAAAATGAAAAAAATTAAAAAAAATGAAATAAAAGTGTTGACATTTCTTTAAAAGTATTATAATATAAATCTTGCGTTGCGGCGGAACAAAAAACGCCAAACAAAAACGGGGTGTGGCTCAGCTTGGCTAGAGCGCCTGGTTTGGGACCAGGAGGTCGCAGGTTCGAATCCTGTCACCCCGATTTTTCTATAAGTAAGTATGCGGGTGTAGTTCAATGGTAGAACACTAGCCTTCCAAGCTAGATACGTGGGTTCGATTCCCATCACCCGCTTTTGTTAACACAAGAATTCGATGTTAACATATAGCAGAGATTGCTGCAACATGTGTTCGTAGCTCAGCTGGATAGAGCAACGGCCTTCTAAGCCGTGGGTCGGGGGTTCGAATCCCTTCGAGCACATTGAGAATTTAATTCTCTTTATATTGGGAACCGCAAGTTCCGTTTATGGTGGGTATAGCGCAGTTGGTTAGCGCGCCAGATTGTGGCTCTGGAGGCCCAGGGTTCGAATCCCTGTATCCACCCTGGTGTAAAGCCAATAATGGGCTATCGCCAAGCGGTAAGGCACAGCACTTTGACTGCTGCAGACGTTGGTTCGAATCCAACTAGCCCAGTTAAAGTGAAAACTTCATCCGGGACACTAGCTCAGTCGGTAGAGCACCTGACTTTTAATCAGGTT
>JAFUQM010000036.1 GCA_017472325.1 Lachnospiraceae bacterium | reverse complement strand
CTGTTGTTACATCCTTGCCTCTGATGGCATCTAAAACGAAACATGCTTTCTGTACAGACACTCTTGCGTAAGATAACTTAGCTGAAGGTCTTGTATCTTTCTGCGCATTTCTCTCTCTTTTAACTTGAGATCTATGTGTTTTCACTCTTTCCATGGATAAAACCTCCTTTCAATTATCTAACCTTTGATTTCTTTTCGTCTTTACCATGTCCTCTGTAAGTTCTTGTTGCAACGAACTCGCCGAGTTTATGTCCAACCATATCTTCTGTCACATATACAGGAACGTGTTTTCTACCGTCATGAACTTCAATTGTGTGTCCCACAAAAGATGGGAAAATTGTAGAACGACGAGACCAAGTTTTAATAACCGGTTTGTTTCCTGCTGCATTCATAGCATCTACTTTTTTCAGTAAGCTTGCGTCTGCCAATGGTCCTTTTTTTAATGATCTAGCCATTATTTGATATCCTCCTCATCAATTATTTGATTGCTCTACCGTCTCTTCTTCTTACGATTAACTTGTTAGAGTGTTTGTTTTTCTTTCTTGTCTTTAAGCCAAGAGCCGGTTTACCCCAAGGTGTACATGGACCTGGACGACCGATTCCTGTCTTACCTTCACCACCACCGTGTGGATGGTCATTCGGGTTCATAACAGAACCGCGAACTGTTGGACGGATACCCATATGACGTTTACGACCTGCTTTACCAATGTTGATAAGGCTGTGGTCACCATTTCCAACAACGCCTACTGTTGCACGGCATACGATTGGAACCATTCTCATTTCGCCTGAAGGAAGTCTTAATGTAGCGTATTTTCCTTCTTTTGCCATTAACTGTGCGCTGTTACCTGCGGAACGAACCATCTGTCCGCCTTTTCCTGGATATAATTCAATGTTGTGTAACTGTGTACCAACTGGAATTTCTGATAATGGAAGGCAGTTACCTACTCTTACTTCAGCATCTTTACCGTTCATTACCTGCATACCATCTGTTAAACCTTCTGGTGCAAGGATGTATGCCTTTTCACCATCTGCATAGCAGATTAATGCGATGTTAGCTGTTCTGTTTGGATCGTATTCGATACCAATTACAGTTGCTGGAATACCATCTTTATTTCTCTTGAAATCGATGATTCTATATTTTCTTCTAGTTCCGCCTCCGCGGTGTCTTACTGTGATTTTACCCTGATTGTTACGACCTGAGTTCTTGTTTAAAGAAACACACAGAGATTTCTCTGGAGTGCTTTTTGTGATTTCAGAGAAATCAGAACCAGTCATATTTCTTCTGGAAGGTGTATATGGGTTATATGTCTTAATTCCCATTGTTCTTTCTCCTTTCAATTGCATTTATTATCGCACTTATGTGTGCATATAGTAATCTACGAAAAACGCCTTGCGTTTTTCAGAGACAAAACTTTAGATGTACTTAGATGTGGTATTTTCACATCTTAGTACTTCTTTTTGTCTTACAGCCCAGCGAAGATTTCGATATCTTTGCTGTCTTCTGTTAACTGAACGATAGCTTTTTTTGATTTTGCAGTTTTACCAACTACCATACCACGTCTTTTTTTCTTACCGTCCATGTTCATTGTGTTAACACTTTTCACTTTTGTTCCTTCGAACATTTTTTCAACAGCTTCTTTAATCTGTGATTTATTAGCTTCTGGATGAACTAAGAAAGTATATTTTTTCTCGCCCATACCTGCCATACTCTTTTCTGTGATTACAGGTTTGAAGATTACATCATAATACTGAATTGCTGCCATTATGCGTACACCTCCTCAATTGTCTTAACAGCGTCTTTTGTAAGAACTACTGTTCCAGCTTTCATAATGTCATAAACATTAATTGTGTTTGTAAGTGCTGTCTGAACGTTAGGAATGTTTCTTGCAGATAAAATAACGTTTTCATCTTTTTCGTTTAATACTACAAGACCTTTATTTACATTTAAGTTTTTCATAACTTCAGCGAATTTCTTTGTTTTAATGCTGTCGAATTTTAATTCATCAACAACGATTAATTTATCAGCCTGTACTCTGCTTGTTAATGCAGATTTTAATGCTGCTCTCTTTTCTTTCTTATTTAATTTGAAAGAATAATCTCTTGGTACTGGAGCGAATACTACACCGCCTCCTGTCCACTGTGGAGATCTTGTTGAACCCTGTCTTGCATGACCTGTTCCTTTCTGTCTCCATGGTTTTCTACCGCCGCCGGATACTTCGGAACGAGTTTTTGCTTTCTGTGTTCCCTGACGTTTGTTAGCAAGCTGCTGAACAACTGCCATGTGTACTAAATGCTCGTTTACTTCTACGCCGAAGATTGCATCGCTTAATTCGATTTCTCCAACTGCTTTGCCTTCCATATTATAAACAGATACTTTTGCCATCTGAATGCTCCTCCTTTCTCACCGTCTAAGCATCAACCTTAGTTGTTTCTTTGATTGTTACTAATGCTTTCTTAGATCCTGGCACAGAACCTTTTACTAAAAGTAAGTTCTGTTCTGCATCTACTCTGATAACTTCAAGATTCTGAATTGTTACCTTTTTGCATCCCATATGTCCAGGCATTTTTTTGCCTTTAAATACTTTACTTGGACTGGAACATGCACCATTGGAACCTGCATGACGGTGGAATTTAGAACCGTGAGCCATAGGTCCTCTGGACTGTCCGTGTCTCTTGATTGCGCCCTGGAATCCTTTACCTTTAGAGATTGCAGAAGCGTCTACTCTATCACCAACAGCAAAGATGTCAGCTTTGATTTCCTGTGCTAATGCATATTCTGCTGCGTTATCAAATTTGAATTCTCTAACGAATCTCTTTGATGTAACGCCAGCTTTTGCAAAGTGACCTTTCTGTGCTTTGTTAACGCCGTGTCTGTTGATTACTTCTTTTTTACCGCTCTTATCTTTGTTCACGATTTTGTCTTTTTTATCAACATAACCTACCTGAACTGCGTTGTAACCATCGTTCTCAACTGTTTTTACCTGTGTTACTACACAAGGACCAGCCTGAAGAACTGTTACAGGTACTAATGTACCATCTTCATTGAAGATTTGAGTCATTCCGACTTTTGTAGCTAAAATAGCTTTGTTCATTACTTTTACCTCCTGTTTGTTCTACATAGCGGAATACCGTCTTGCCCTTCTTATTCTAATAGGCTTCAACACTATTCATATGCCTGTAGGGGTTTTCATAATTTTGTTGCTTTGTTTCTTTGACTTCTTAATGAAATTTATTTGTTTTTCATTTTGATGTCGATATACACACCAGCTGGCATTTCTAATCTCTGTAATGCATCAACTGTTTTCTGTGTTGGTGAGATAATATCGATCAGTCTTTTGTGTGTTCTCTGTTCGAACTGTTCTCTGGAATCTTTGTACTTGTGTACAGCTCTAAGAATTGTAACTACTTCTTTCTTAGTTGGAAGCGGTACTGGTCCGCTCACCTGTGATCCGTTCTTTTTAACTGTTTCGATAATTTTCTTGGCAGATGCATCAACTAACTGATGTTCATAAGCCTTTAATGTAATTCTCATTACTTGACTTGCCATAAAAAAAGTCGCCTCCTTTTCGCACTTTTTGATTTAAGTACGACAAGCGGTGACTGTACACTCTCCCGTGCGTATCATCTTGCTTTAGAAGCTGATTTACACGTCGTTTCTGCTCTGCGGCAGACATTATAGTTTGTACAGTGACTTGTCGTCAGTTTCCTCAAGCTGAATCTCTCAGCTTTTTGACATTCGCTCCACGGAAAACCTGCCATTTTACTAGCAGCAACCTCGCGCTTCATCGCTATCATGTCACAGCAATACTTAATATACATGAGATTTAGCAGGAATGCAAGAGATTTTTCAAATTTATTGTATTTTTTTTCATACAATCCTTATTGCTATCTATCTGTAACTTATCTTGTTGCAAGGATTGCAGAAAGAAGCACAAGTATAATACCAATAAAGTTATCCGGTGCCACACTCTCTTTATATAGAAGGAACCCAATCAGCGTTGCAACAACCGGTTCAAGAGTTGCAAGAATAGATGCGTTGCCAGCCTCCATCTTACTAAGACCATATGTATACACCATATATGCAATCACTGTTGTAAAAAGGACCATGCCAACTGCAAACCAAAGACTTCTGACATCTGTCTGCATACAGGTCCGCAGATGCGTCATATCAATAAACGGTGCTACACCTATCGACGCAAAAACAAATGTATAAAAGGTAATCGTAAAAGAATCATAACCTCTATCTAATGCAAATCTCCCAAAAATGCTATAGAGTGCATAGCCAAGACCAGCACCAAGTCCTATTACGATACCCCCTGGTGATAGTATCATTGTTTCATTCAAAACGCCCGTTACAAGCACACACCCCAAAAAGGCAATTACAAGCGCTGCTGTTTTTGTTTTTGTCATCTTTTCTTTAAATAGAAATGCAGACAATACTGTTACAATTGCCGGCGCAGTATATAGCAGGATTGCTGCTACAGAAAGTGATGTCATAGTAATTGTTGTAAAATAACAGTAATTAAAAAACACAATACTGACAACACCAGAACCTACAAAACACCACAGATCTTTCGTTTTTACTTTAAAAAGTTTCCTATTATATAGAAGCAATAGAACTGCCAACATCAATGTTGTACCAAACGCACGAATCGCAACTATCTCCATAGAAGTTATATTATATATAGAAAGATTACGTACAAACAACCCCATGCTTCCCCAAAGGAAAGCAGCGGTAATTATGCTTACCGCTGCCAAATTATGTTTCTTATGATTAGATGTTTCCATTTTGAACGTCTTCAAACTCCTGTATCATTTCCTTCGTTGGTGCTGGTGTCACAAGACTCACGATGATAATAGCAAGTAAGCTCAATGCAAAACCAACAACAAGTGAATATAAACCAGTTACCACGCCAAGTGTCTGTCCACTAACAAGCGGAATGTAATCCCACACAATGACTGTCAATGCACCTGTTACGATACCAGCAACTGCTCCATGAAAGTTAGTACGTTTCCAGAATAAGGACAATAACACAATTGGTCCAAATGCGGAACCAAGTCCTGACCACGCATTAGACACCAGTCCCATAATGGAACTGTTTGGATTCAGTGCAATAATATAAGCAAGTACTGCAATCACAAGTACTGTAATTCTGCTGACATTCAAAACTGTCTTATCACTTGCATCTTTTTTCAGGACACCTTTATAAATATCTTCTGCCATGCTAGATGCACTAACAAGAAGCTGTGAATCTGCCGTAGACATAATAGCAGCCAAAATACCACACAGGAAAATACCCCCAATGATTGGTGCTTTGATATCTTCTGTAAACATTTTGATAATCATCGCAATAAATACGTTTTCTTCTGCTCCACCTGTTAATACTTCTGGATGCAGATACGCTCTTCCGACAACACCGATAACACAGGCAAATACAAGGGATAAAGCAACCCATAAAATAGCTACGCCTTTTGATTTCTTTAATTCTTTCTCGTCTTTTACCGCCATAAAACGCACAAGGATATGCGGCATACCAAAGTAACCAAGTCCCCATGCAAGCTGAGAAATAATATCCATCACTTTATGTGGAGTACCATTATTGTGCATCAGATTCAAATAAGAAGCAGCGCCTCCTGCTACTGCGCTTTCATCTAAAACTGTACTGATATCTGCTCCACCAAGCATTTGCAGAGCAATAATCGGAACAATCAGCAAACCAACTAACATCAACATTCCCTGTATAAAATCCGTTGTACATACAGCCATAAAACCGCCCATAAATGTATAAACAAGAATAACAACAGCACCAATCGTCAGCGCAATTTTGTAATCAATACCAAACACCATATTAAACAGCTTACCACCGGCTGCTAATGCTGACGCTGTGTATACAAGGAAAAAGATAACAATTGTAACAGAAGAAACCAGTAACAAGATTCTCTTCTTATCATGAAATCTGTTTTCAAAATATGTAGGCAACGTCAACGCATTGTTTGCTCTGATGGTGTATCTTCTCAAACGTCTTGAGATAAAAAGCCAGTTGCATACAGTTCCTATAAATAAACCAATCGCAATCCATGACTGTCCTGTACCAAATGCGTACACCGAACCAGGAAGTCCCATCAGTAGCCACCCACTCATATCCGAAGCCTGCGCCGAAAGTGCTGCTACAAAACCGCCTAACTTACGTCCTCCTAGAAAATAATCTTCTGAGCTACTATTTTTCTTTGCATAAATCATACCTATCACAACCATAAAAACAAGGTACAATAAGAATGCCAAGAAAATCCATCCTAATGAATCTCTCATAATCTTCCTCTCATTCTGCCGTATTCGCGGCTCTTATTTGCATATTTCACATATTATAATATAGAAGTTTTGCGAAGTCAATACAGAGATATGTTAGCACTTTACCGTATTAACACATCTTCATTGTTGCATATTCTGACCGAATACGCTATAGTTCTAGGTAGCAAACATTTTGTAGAATTAATATAAGGAGACATTTCACGATGTGGATTGCAGAAAACTGGAAAGATTATGAAGTGCTAGATACATCAGCAGGCGAAAAATTAGAACGCTGGGGGGATTACATTCTTGTAAGACCAGACCCACAGGTCATTTGGAACACACCACACGACCATCCAGCTTGGAAAAAGAAAAACGGACATTATCACCGTAGCCAGAAGGGCGGGGGCGAATGGGAATTTTTTAACCTTCCTAACGAATGGAGCATCCAATACTCCCTACCCACTCTACCTATATCCAATAATACATTAACCTTTCATTTAAAACCATTTAGCTTTAAACACACCGGTCTATTTCCGGAACAGGCTGTCAATTGGGATTGGTTTTCTGAGCTTATTCAAAAAGCCGGTCGTCCAGTAAAAGTTTTAAATCTTTTTGCCTACACAGGAGGTGCTACTATTTCTGCTGCCAAAGCAGGGGCCAGCGTAACACATGTAGACGCTTCCAAAGGTATGGTAACATGGGCAAAAGAAAATGCAGTTGCCTCTGGTCTCGCAGATGCACCAATCCGCTGGCTTGTCGACGACTGTGTTAAATTTGTAGAACGTGAAATTAGAAGAGGTAATACCTATGATGCCATTATCATGGACCCACCATCTTATGGACGGGGTCCAAAAGGAGAAATCTGGAAAATTGAAGATTCTATTTTCTCCTTTATCGAATTGACCACACAGATTCTGTCAAAGGATGCTGTATTCTTCCTTGTCAATTCTTATACAACAGGACTCCAGCCTGCGGTATTGTCTTATATGATGAACACTGCTATTGTCAACAAATTTGGCGGCAATGTAAGAGCAGAAGAAATTGGTCTGCCCGTATCCGGTAATGGACTCGTACTTCCATGCGGTGCTTCTGGCAGATGGCAGAGATAGATATATGCAACCATCGAAGCACTGTTTGAGTTTTACAGAAAAAACGTAGTATATGTACAGCGCAACGGTAACCTGTATTTGGCGTTTTCTAAATGAAGCATTCGACATCTTCGATTGTTCTGCCCTCCACAAAGGAGGCTTCGCCTCTAGGAGTTTCGGGCAGAACTTGATGTCTCGATGCTTCATTAAGGAAATGCACAAAACGGTTAAAAGTCGCGCCTGTTACATATGCTACGTTTTTTGTAAGACGAGTTTTGCGAAACGGTTGCAATAAAAACCATCAAAATCAGGTGCTAAGAAATACTAACTTTTTCCTGAAAAGAGTACCCGTGCAAAAATAAATTCAATGATACATTGCACATCATAAGTAGCAACAGATAAGAAAGTATTATCATATACCTTGAAGTTGCCTGTTAGTTTGCAACAGCCGCTTTGCTTACTCGTATAAAATATTCTATTATATTCTCTGACTCTTAGTAGCTTCCTGCAAGATTTAAAATGGATACACCCATCACTAAGAATAACACAAGATACAATACAAAAATAATTGCCATCCAGATAAGTTGTGCTTTAAAATAGTTTGATTTACTCTTCTTCTCAGTACTGCTGAATGCCCATACAAACATCATAACAAGACCTACACAAGGAATCATCATAATCAAAAAGCTAATCATCCATTCCCCCAGACTCATTGGTTCTTCCAATTGCTGCTGTGGAACTGGCTGCTGATACTGCTGATACTGCTGATATGGTTGCTGCTCTGTATACATATTCGGCTGTTGCGCCGGCTCAACATATGTATTGTTTGGCTGGAACTGTGCCGCCTCATTATTATTCATTTGATTCATGTTATTACTGTCCATTCTTAAAGAATCCTCCCTTGTTTTGTAAACTTCTCTTATAATACCATATCCCTATTACGTACCGCAAGTTTTTTTATCTCAGTTTTAAACTCATTCTTTCATTATTTATCTGTTTAAAACATAAAATTTCCTTGCCACATCTGTATCAATCTACGAAGCATATTATTTCGTGTATAGGACATTGGCGGCTGATTCGGAAACAACGTTATCATTCGATACACATAACAGATTATCATAGCTAGTAACAAGATGATAATCAATAGTTGAACGCCTTTTATCTTTTTCCCTAACAGATAGCGCATTACAATACAATATATAGCCAATATCACCCAAAAGATTGCCATCGGATGAGCATTCCAAGAACGTTCAAACTGTCCTGTCATCAAAAACAGAAACGCACGCGTCATCCCACATGCCGGGCATGGGAATCCTGTCATAATCACGAGTGGACAAAATGCCCGAAACAACTTTTTTACAATGACATAATAAATAGCAAAAATAAAAATTGCCCACCGATAATTGAATACATCCTGTTTTATTCTGCTATATACTACTTTCACGTATTCCTTGAATTCTCTCATATCGTTACGCTCTCACACGCTTTCTCTTAAAATAACTCCATCAAATCTGCAAATGTATGAATAATAGCATACACTTCACTATTCTCTGGCAGTTCTCCAAACCCATATTCTGCAAATATCATTGGCACCTCTGCCTGCTGCGCCGCTTCGTAATCTCCTGCCGTATCACCAACATATACCGCCGACAAGAGATGATTTCTCTCCACCACCAGTCGAATATTATCCCCTTTGGGCCTTCCTGTATTGCCATAACATTCTATATCTGTAATATAAGAGTGCAATCCTGTTTTATCAAGAAAAAGTTCAATATAGCCCGACTGGCAATTACTCACGATAAACAGTTTGTATTGTTTTGCAAGTTCTTGTATTGTCTTTGACACATTCTGATATGTAATATCCTGTTCATTTTGCATCAATGCAGCATGCTCATATTCACAGCACAAATCCATAATTTCCTTACGTTTTGTTTCACTTTGCTTTGGAAGTAATTCCTCAGCAATCACCTTCATGGTTTTGCCAAATAGCTTTTTTAAATCTGTAGCTGTAACTATTTTTCCCTCTATACCCGCCTGTGCAATTGCATGATTCCAAGCATCTGCCACAATACCTGTGGAATCCCACAGGGTTCCATCTACATCAAAAATAATGCCTTCCATTTTCATATATTTATTCCTCATTTTCTTTACGATTCCTATACTCATTTCTATTCATTTACGCAATCAAGCTTTTTCTTTTCCATCTTTCCTGCTTCCATCGTGCCACCATACACACAGCGCGTACACATTCATCCAATGCCATACCAAGATATGCTCCTATTACAAGCAATCCCAGACGAATCCCAAAAAAGTAAGTTCCACCCACTGCACATAGAAACATAAATACAAACGCAATAGCCGTTGTAAATAGCGCATCACCACTTGTCTTTAGTGCATTTCCATACACAAGGTTTGTAACCCTTCCAATCTCCAAAGCAATATCTATAAAGAGTAGCTTTTGTACAAGTTCAATCATATAGGAATCATCAGTAAATACCCGCATAATCCACGGTGATAGCACTGCAAGCATAAACGCCATGATAATCGCTACCACAATACCTATGAAGGTAGCCTTCCTTGTATCTCTACTACACTTTTCGTATTCTTTTGCGCCAAGGCTCCATCCTGTCATAATTGCATTTGCCTGGGCAAGTGCAGCTCCTACACAATAAGAAAAATTTGTAATCTGCATTGTATAAGAACGAGCAATCACATTTACTCCTTCAGTATCCATTTGATTTAAAAAGCGGATAATCAATGTCATAGCAATATTATATTGCGCAGTTTCCAGAGCAGATGGCAATCCTACCTTAACTATCTGTAGTAAAATTTTTTTATTTTCAATCCTCTCTGATTCTCCATTAGCACCAATCTTAAGATGCGACGCTATTGCTACAATCAAAAGATTGACAAAACGGGATATTACGGTTGCCAATGCGACCCCGGTTACGCCCATTTGCAACACAAATAAAAAAAATGCATTCATGACAAGATTTACCACATTGCCAACAATGGTTGCCACTAACGGCTGTCTAGTGTATCCAAACGCACGCAGATATCCCGAAAATACAGGTACCAATGCATTTAAAATACATGCACCTCCAACAATTCTCAAATACTCGCCTGCGGGATTTCTCAAAACTTCTGCTATTCCAATAATATCCAGTACATTTTCCGCAAAAGAAAACAAAAATATGGACAAGAATATTCCTAGCGTGGCATTAAATGCAAGTCCTAACTGTCTTGCCTGATAAGCAACACCAGTCCTGCCTGCACCAATATACTGAGTCATAACTGCAAGTACACCGGTTGAAATAATAGAAAACATTATAACAAACATACTAATATATGTGTTCGCTGTGCCAACTGCCCCTACTGCTTCATCACTGACATACGATAGCATCAGCGTATCAATCATTCCTACAAGCATAAAGCATAAAGTTTCCATGCAAATAGGCACAAACAGTTGTTTCAGACTTTTTCTTGTTTCATTCATAAAATATACTTCCTTCTTTTCTTAACTTCAATTTTCCTATTTTTGCTAACCAAAAGCAACATTTCTCGCATCAAATCAACCCCTATAGGTCAGATAAAAACTCTAACCTATAGGGGTCAGTTCACTATACAACCACTCTTTTGTCTCTATTCTGCATCTGCACCCTCTGCTGCCGTTTTCATCTCATGAAACGCTTGATAAACTGCATCTACTTTGTTATCCTCTATCAATTCATTTTACACCACTGACATTTCCGAATCAATGCGTATTGAGAAAAAATTAAATAATCTGCTCCTGCATTGATAGCAGCTTGCCCATCTTTACACATTCTATCACCAATCATCAATACTTCCGAAGCATTTTCGATGTCATACTGTTTCATAATAAAACGAATGCCATCTGGTGCAGGTTTCAGGCATCCAATTTCCTTCTGTCCACCATAAAATCCTCTGATACCTGCCATCCCTAATACTTTCTGTTTTGCTTCTACTGGATAATCAGAATAAATCGCAACTGCAATCCCTTTTTTCTGTAGTTCATACATTTTTGCAATCATTTTTTTATCACAAGATTTTGCTAATACCTGCAACGGAATCTCGTGAATCCATTTTTCTATTACTTCTCTGATTTCGTCTGGACTACACTTCATCTGCTCTGCCAACAAGGCATATATATTGTTATCCACATCTTCTTTCTCTGTCCAATGTTCTCGTAATCTTCGAAATTTTAATACAGTCAATAACTCCCAAAATCCTTTTGGATTAGCGCAGACATTAGTAAGAAGCTTTCCAGCCATTCGCATCTGCATCGGACGTTTATAATACAAAGTACCATCCATGTCAAACAACACAAGACGGTATTGTTCCAATTGTTTCATGATATATCTCCACTAAAAGTTTATTAAATATGGTGCAGAAAACAAATGCAACATCGGAATATCTATCACAGATAACACCGCAAGCAAAATAACAAAAACTACAATAATTGCAATCAACTTTTTCTCTTTATACAGCTTTTCTGGTTTCTGCGCTGCTGAGTCCTCGTTGAATGCCATCATAATGTAATAAGCAAATAACACAAACATCACCGGCATCGCAAGCAGATACTCTGTTCTATATTTTATCAAAAAAACGCCGATAAAAAATGTTGCACACAATGCATAGAAAAATGAAGAACCAAATAATGTCTTCTCAGAATAGTACTGAAAGGATCTTCGATATTGTCCTGCTACTTCCGGATTAGCAATCATTCTATATTCTGCCAGACGTTTCGTTCCCATTAAAAATGCGCCTGCCATCCAATAACCAAACAAAATACTTACCGGCGGAAGAACATGATTTGTAATAATAAACCATCCGAGTAAAAGACGAATCATGTTATTCACAGATTCTGTAATAACATCCAAATAAATAATATCCTTTGTGCGAAGCGGCTTTACATTATAAATAATCCCCATCACAAGAAGCCCTACTTCCATAGCTAAAAATAACCCATTGATAAACACTGAACATACAATTCCCGCCAATGCAAATAGTGCATACTCTAATAGGACGAATTTTAATTTTACATTGCCACCTACTACTGGTCTATTCTTTTTCGTAGGATGATACTGATCAAATTCCGCATCCAGCCATTCATTAATCACATAATTTGCAGATGCAATCAGACACGTTGCAAAAAATCCCAATACAATTTTGAGAATACTAATTTCTTCTCTTGCAGCAGGTACCAGCAAAATTGCAGCTACAATACCTGGTACAATAAATACATTTTTAATCCAATGATCGAGTCTTGCTATTTTTATATAATCTTTCATAATCAATTCTACCTTCTAAAACTCCCTTTGCATTATCTACACCACACCCAGATAGTATATGGTGAATCTTCATGCTGATATTTTCCTACCAGTTCCAGGCCCAACTCTTCTGCATTGCGTATACTAATTCTGGAAAAAATATACTTTCCGCCCAATGCTTCAAACGCTTCTGCATCTATTAACAGAGTATCTTCTGTTGCCTGTGGGGTTCTTGCTGGATTCCATACAGTTTCGTGTTCACCCGAAAAAATATAGGCTCTCCCGCCCCAATCATCAAAATACGCGCACGCTTCCTCAGACTGTTCCAATGCTGGCGCAATCATTTTACGAAAATCTTCTTTGTAAGACTGATAATAATAACTCAAACAACCATCCAAAGTCGCAATGCCGTTATAAGAAAGCACAGATGGATGGAATCCATAAGCAACTGCATATTCACCTTGATAATCAATTGCTTCCTTTATATCAGTAAACAACTCTTCCGAGAAAAATTCACGGTATGAAAGCGTCTCAGAATCTTTCTGCTTGATTAGCTTATACGCATTTACATACACCGTATTGTAAAAATCATTATATAAGGACTGTGTTCCCATCACAACAAGCAAGGTTACTGCCATCATGGCAACCGCCAGCTTTACATGCGATGCCTTTACGAGTTTCACTGCGACAATGATAATTTCCACATACCACAATAACGGATTAAAGAAAACCGTTCTGTTAAACTGCCAGCCTTTCAATGGCGGAATCAATGTTTCCACCAAGCTCCGAAAACCGTCCCAAGAGTAAAAACCATATAAAACACAATTGAATAAAATAAAAATCAGAATCAAATTAAATGGGTCTTGTCCCATTTTTTTCCATTCTTTTTCTTTTATATATTTTACATTTAAAATCACACAGGCAATCCCAACCACTGGCAACACAAAATAGCGATGTAAATCTTCTGCATGAAAAATATTGTATACAAATGCAGTCACTATATTACCAATGACAATTCCTGCATTTCCAGATTCCATCACCATTGTATCCCGTATGGTCGGTTCTCCAGATGCAAAAATCAACCAAAACAGGCGGTATTCCACCAATACATATCCACATGTCAGCAACGCTGCAGCCCCAAACAATCTTTTGGCTGTTCCTTTTTTGGAAAATGCTGCATATAGTGCATATAAAATAAGATATCCCACTAAGAACGGTCCAAAAAATGTAAAATAGGACAACAATGGATATAATAATACAAACGCATAATACCGTTTTCCCCTCTGCGCCTCAATGCATCTAATAAAATATACAAATAACGGAAGCGATGCAAACGAAAAAGAAAATGCAGGATATAAGGGCAGTAAGCCATACGTAAAGCTTCCTAATACAATAATCCATTCATATTTTTTGTAATGCTCTTTTAATATATCTTTTCCCAATAAGATGCCACCAAACAGTGCCATTCCAATTTTTAAGAAATATCCCACCATATAAGCAACAAAATTTGGAAATATCATATATAAAAAAGCATACAACGAGAATTCTGACAAAAGAAAATTTCTGTCAATTCCACCAAGCAACGGCACTTTCTCACCATGCGCGAAAAAAGCATGATTTGATTTTAAAATCTGGTAATCTGCAATGTGAATATCCAAATTATCATGAATACCCAGATAACTATCTTCACCAACAAATAGAAATACTATCATTTCTATTAGAGAAATAACAATTACAATCCACCAGTACCAATAAGATTTCATTTTCTGCTGAATCACATTTGCCTCCTTTTTCCTATTAAGATGTTCATTTTGTTGAAGATTGATGCAGATTTGCATTGAAATGAAAAAAAGTGCAAAATATGAGTACGAAAAAGAGTTATAGCATATTCATGCTGTAACTTTCTCATGACTAATATTTTGCACTTATCACATTCTTTTCATAACAAATCATACCTGCGGTATTTCATCGTCTTAAAAGCTTCACCATATGGCTGCGTAAGAACAAATTTGTAACGTATGAAGCCTTTCTTCATACAACCGTTATCAATCTGTCCTCAATATACCATTTTTTTCCGCTATTTGCAATATTCTTTTTATTAAATTTGCTTTAATTTATCGTATAAAATAATTGCATCCTGTACAAAGGCTCTGTTACAATAAAAATAACTATATATGTATATTTACAATTCACAAAGGGGTATTACAATGCAGGCAATTGAATTTAAAGAACATCTGACACAAAATCTGATTCCTTTCTGGAATCGCCTAAAGGATACAGAATATGGTGGATTTTACAGCTATATGAGCAAAGATTTAGAAATTGATAAAACAAGCGAAAAAGGTGTTATTTTGAACAATCGTATTCTCTGGTTTTATTCTACTGCATATCGTTTGCTTCGGGACCCATCCCTTCTTGCAATGGCAGACCACGCTTTTTCCTTTCTTATAAATCACTGTTATGACAGTCAATACGGTGGTGTTTATTGGTCTGTGTCCCATGACGGGAAGCCAATTGACGAGACAAAGCACACGTACAATCAGGCATTTGCGATTTATGCACTCTCTGCCTATTATGAAGTGAGCCAAAATAAAGCTGCATTACATATTGCATATGCACTTTATCGTCTGATTGAAAGTAAATGCCGCGACACTGATGGTTATCTTGAAGCCTTCCATCGCGACTTCACCCCAACCTCTAATGAAAAACTTTCTGAAAATGGGGTTATGGCAGAACGTACTATGAATACTTTGCTACACGTTATGGAAGCCTATACGGAATTATATCGTGTAGATTCTTTTGCCATGATAGGCAACTCTCTTCGCGAGATTCTTGATTTATTTAAAGATAAAATCTATAATAGCCAGAAACAAATTTGCGAGGTTTTCTTTGATAAAGATTACCATTCCCTAATTGACTTAGAATCCTTTGGGCACGACATTGAAACTGCTTGGTTGCTTGACAGAGGATGTGAAGTTTTGGCAGACCCCACTTATTCAGAGGCCTTTGCACCAATTACGGCAGGTCTTGCTGCTGCCACCTATCACAACGCATATGATCAGACAAAGCATGCTCTATATAATGAACGGGAAAATGATAATATTGACACTGATAAAATTTGGTGGGTACAAGCTGAATCCGTTGTTGGATTCTACAACGCTTACCAAAAAGCACCTGATAAAAAAGAATATTTGCAAGCAGCCTGTGACATCTGGGATTATATTATATCGCATATGATTGACGAAAGATGTGGGGAATGGGTAGAAAGCATCCGCCCTGATGATACCATCAATTTAGAACGTGGTATTGTCCACGCATGGAAATGTCCATACCATAACGGACGCATGTGTATGGAAATGATGCAGCGTCTTACCAATAAGGCATAAAGGAGTAGTACAATGAACAAACCTGTCAATCCAAATGCAACCAAAGAAGCAACACTCCTGCTAAACTATTTATACGAAACTGCCGGCAAAAAAATCATTACAGGGCAGCATACCCAGACAAAACCAATGGAAGAAATTGATTATATCCGCCAAATAACTGGCAAAGAACCCAAACTTCGTGGTTTTGAAATGTTGGCATATTCCCCAAACATCAACTATAATGATGCCTCTGACGCATGCCTGACCGAAGTGTACGAAAACCGCGAAACAATGGATACAGCACTTACCTGGGCAAAAGCAACCAACGGTATTGTTACGCTGTCTTTTCACTGGTTTTCTCCTATTGGCGGCAGAGACAAAAGCTTTTACGCAGAGCATACAGACTTTGATGCGAGCCGTATTCTGGAACAAGATACCCCAGAGAGGCAGGCATTCTATCACGACATGGATGCCATTGCCGAAGAACTAAAACGCTTTCGGGAGGCTGGCATTCCTATCCTATGGCGACCATTTCACGAATCTGACGGTACATGGTTCTGGTGGGGCGCAAAAGGCCCTGCTATTGCAAAAGAACTATATAAGCTCATGTTTCACCATTATGTTGAAGTACATAAACTAGACAATCTGCTCTGGGTATGGAACTGTAAAACTGCAGACGGGTATCCCGGAGATGCATATGTCGATGTCATTTCTGTGGATATTTATTTACAAGAATATAGCAATACCGATTATGCCAAAGAATATGAAGCTCTGAGAAACGCGACTACCCAAACCAAAGTTGCTGCCCTTGCAGAGATTGGATATCTACCAGATATCCATATGCTGGAACAATCCCAAATTCCGTGGGCTTACTACATGACATGGTCAAAGGAATTCTGTATTGGCGAGATGTATAACAAAGAAACTAATCTAAAAGAAATGTATCACAGCACATATGCAATCACACTATAAACAGAGGATTTTACACTTCGCAAGCCACCCTAGTGTGAAAGAAAGGCTGAAACACTATAAACATACACATTTTTTTATGTTTATAGTGTTTCAGCCTTTGGCATTATATTAACTAATTGCTTTTTGTTTCCATTTTCCTCTCATATAGAAGATTGTTGTCACAATAGCACCAATCACCCATGAACATAATAAGGAGATGAAGATACACTCCTGACGTCCATTTGGAAGTTCGGGTGTTCTTGTCAAAAATGCAATACCATATGCGATTGGAACGCGAACTGCAACTGTTGTAAATAGAGAAATCCACATCGGTGTCATTGTATCACCGGCACCACGCATAACACCAGATAAACTCTGTGTTACCGCCATCGCAATGTATCCCACCGCAATAATACCCATCATATTTCGACTCAATTCTACCAGTTCTGTTGTATTCGTAAAAATACCCATCAACTGTTTACCAAAAATAAGAATAAGCGCTGTTAATGTCGTTGTTGTTGCTACTGCAATAAAGGTACCCTGTTTTGCACCTTTGGTTACACGATCATAAGCTTTCGCACCTACGTTCTGTCCAGCATAAGTTGTCATCGCTGTACCAAAAGAGAAGTTTGGCAACATTGCAAAACCGTCCACACGCATTACAATAACGTTTGCAGCAATAAACATTTCTCCAAAACTATTCGTTAAAGATTGTACAATAATCATTGCCATAGAGAAAATCGCCTGTGTCAAACCCGAAGGCAGTCCTAATTTTACAATATTCACAGAATATTTTGCATTTGGTTTTAAATATTTTATATTTAAATCAAAAATATCTGTCAGTTTTGCCAATCTTATAAAGCATAGTACTGCTGAAACCGCCTGTGCAATAATCGTTGCAAAAGCAACACCACTAACCCCCATACCTAGTTTGGCTACAAACAATAAATCTAGCACAATGTTAAGCACAGTTGCCACTAACAAATATACCAATGCTGAAAATGCATCCCCAAGTCCTCTTAGAACACCACTTAAAATATTATAATATGCACTTCCCACCGAACCAAGAAACATAATTAACAGATAAGACGCACACCATTCAATAATACTTTCCGGTGTTTGCAGCAATCTTAGAAGCGGCCACACCGCGACTGCCGATACTGCCATAATAATAAGCACCGCAATGCCTGTCAGCAAAATACAATTTCCAATTGTATAAGAAAGTTCTTCTCTCTGTTTTGCTCCAAAATACTGTGCTACCATAATACTGGCACCCATACTGATACCAACAAACAATACCAAAAGAAGATTCAAAATAGGCGCTGCACTTCCTACTGCTGCCAATGCATTATCACCTACATATTGACCGACCACAATACTATCTACTGTGCTGTATAACTGCTGAGCAATATTCCCGATTAACATAGGCACCGTAAAGATAACAATCTTTTTCCACGGTTCTCCCGTTGTCATATCTGTTGCCTGAAATAACTTTTTAAATTTGTTTAGCATATTCTAACACTTCTTTCTTTTTATTTATCTTACATTTTCTATGCGTTTTCTTAATAACCATAGTCATACGCATCATAATCGTATACATCATAATCATATCCATAATCATAGTCATTCGTATAATCATAATCATTCGTAAAGTCATAATCGTTCGTATAATCATAATCATTCGTAAAGTCATAATCGTTCGTATAATTATAATCATTGGAAAAGTCATAGATATCATTATACCCATTTGTATCATCATAGTCAAATCCATATACAGACTCATTCGTGTAATCATAATCATTCAAAAATGAATCATAGTCATTCGTATATGCGTCAAAATCAATCATATAATCATCTGTAAAATCAGAATCTATGCCACTTTCCAGATACGCTTCATAATCTTCCAGATATTGTCCGTATCTATCATCTAACACATCATAAGAATACTCGCCTTCTTTGCCATAATATCCTTCATAATATCCTTGATCATAGCCTTCATAAAAGCCTAAATCTTTATCTTCATTCTGAAAACGCTCTGATTGTGTATAATCAAAGTTTCTCGTATCCATATTACGTTCGGCATCTTCTTTTCCTCTCAGATATCCACTATAATAACCATTATCATATCCTAGATTCGGATAATTCTGGCTTCTTACATAATTTGCAATACTTTCCCTTTCATCATACATATTACTATACTGGCTATCATCAGCATCCATTGTGCCATCTTGCCCAAGGCCACTCTGTTGTGTTTCATAATCATCATACTCTGTATATTCATCATATGTTACATAATCATCCAAAGAGGCATCATATCCACCATTCTCAACATTTCCATAATAGTCAGCAACCTTGTCATGATCTATCCAAAGTCCAGTTTGTGCAAAATATCGCATTACACCTTTAAAATATTGCATGCCCTTTTGCGCTTCCCCATTATTAAAATAATTCAGAATCTTCTCTTTCATGTATGCTATCTCTGCATCATTTGTCTGTATACTAAGCGGTGTCCTAAATACCGTCAGAAATCTTGCTGATTCATATACACCATCCTGCTCATAAAGAACCAGAACCGCGCAGGATTGCTCTGTATATTTTTCTTTAAAATCTTCCATAATTTCCTGAACTTCTCGTTCTCTATTCTTGACATCATCTACCTCGAGCAATGTATAAAACTTTACTGGCTCTCCATCATACACATCAATTTCCCGTTCCTGTGTCAACAACGTAAAATTAATCTTTACAAGGTCAATAAGATTTAAACTATGGGACTTGTTTTTTATCATTGGATGTCCAAAAAAATATATTAATGCAACGATAGTAAGCACATAGATAATAACTGTTATAAAATGTTCTAATTTTTTCATCGGATACACTCCTTAGTGTGTAAGTTGATATTCAGAAATTATGTTCAATTATAGCATATTATAAAATCTTATTCATCACTTTAACTAGTTTTTTGCAAATCAGCAAAAGTGGAGAGAATCCCTTGAGGTTTTAATCCCCCAGATTCTCTCCATTTTCATAATAGAATATTTATATATTTATTACTTAGAAGAAATTGTGGAAGAAATTAGAAATCTTTTCTGCAATATCTTCTTTCCACTCCCAGTGCAAATCATGCTGTATGATACGAAATCTGACTGTCTTGGTTCCACCATAGCCATTACCAATACCAGTAATAATTGCTTTCGCACTACCTTTATTGACATTTTTATTGTAAGTTACTTCATAATTCTCCATGTCGCAAATTTGCCCATAGCGACTGCCGTTGGAAGTCCGCCTGGTCCCATTAAGCACTGACTTGCCAGCAATACATTATCAAGCCCTTTTACAACTCCCGGTACAGTAATGCTCTTAGCCTGCTTAGTCGTTACGAAACTCAT
>JAFUQM010000035.1 GCA_017472325.1 Lachnospiraceae bacterium | reverse complement strand
TGTGAAGGATGCACTAGCGGAAGGTAAGATTAGTGAAGTGCGATACAAAAATTATTGCCTTTTGTACGAAGAATTGAAAGCGCAGCGAAAATACTAATCAGAAAAACATAAGTATTTTTTAGCTCTGTTTTTTTGATTGTGAGCAACCATTGTAGCAACTGTTTGAGTCTTACAGAAAAATAGCAGCATATGTGCATGCAAGACGATAACCTATATTTGGCGTTTTCTAAATGAAGCATTCGACATCTTCGATTGTTCTGCCCTACACAAATGAGACTACGTCTCTGGGAGTTTCGGGCAGAACTTGATGTCTCTGTGCTTCATTAAGCAAACGCACAAAACGGTTAAAAGTCTTGCATGCACATATGCTGCTATTTTCTGTAAGACTCAAACAGTTGCTACGACGGTTGCTCACAATCAAAAAAACAGAGCTAAGAAATACTTATGTTTTTCTGATTAGTATTTTCGCTGTGCTTTCAATTCTTCGTACAAAAGGCAATAATTTTTGTATCGCACTTCACTAATCTTACCTTCCGCTAGTGCATCCTTCACACCACACTTTGGTTCATGTATGTGTACACATCCTTGAAATTTGCACATTGGTTCATAATTTATAAACTCAGGATAATATTCTCTTAGTTCTTCTTTTTCCATACCAACAACATCCAAGGAACTGAAACCAGGCGTATCCATAATATATGTGCCATCCTGAATATAAATCAATTCAGAGTGTCTCGTTGTATGCTTACCTCTGGCAATCTTCTCACTAATAGCACCTGTCTCCATTTGAATCTCTGGCTGGAGTCTATTGATAATCGAAGATTTTCCAACACCACTTGGGCCAGCAACTGCTGTTGTCTTATTGTGCAGAAGCTCTTTTAGTACATCAATGCCCTCATTTTCATTGGCACTGGCAAAAAGAACCTGACAACCACACGCTTCATATGCCTGACGTAAGTTTTCTTTTTCTTCTTCTGTTGCAATATCCTGCTTGTTAAAACAGATAATACTGTCAATTCCCTGCTTTTGCATTGCAATTAAGAAACGGTCAAGTAGATTAAAATTAGGATCCGGCTTAACAATAGCAAAGATAACAAGCGCTTGGTCAATATTGGCAACTGCCGGACGAATCAATGCATTCTGTCTTGGAAGAATTTCTACAATGTTACCTGTCATCGCACCTTCATCCAAAATGTCCATCTCCACATTGTCACCAACAAGTGGCTTGATGTGTTCTTTCCGAAAAATGCCTTTTGCTTTGCACTCAAAGATGCCCTTTCCCTCTATATGCACATAATAAAATCCTGCAATTCCCTTTACTATTTTTCCTTGCATACAGCTCCTCTATTGCTCTGTAAACACAACATTTCTATCAATAATTCTCTGCTGTGTTGTTCCTTCAATTGTAATTGTCTCTCCTGTTTCTTCATCCACTGTTGTTACTGGTTCTGTTGTCACATTGTAGATAAATGTCAATTTTCCTGTGGAAGAACCTCTGATTCCTGTAATATTAAACATAATTGGGAATGCATTCTCTGTTCTTCTGCTGACTTCTTCTCCTGCTGCGGTATATAAGATAATCGTTGTCTGTGTTCCTTCTTTGTAAGTTGGGTCCTCCAATGCAGGACTTTCTACTGTTTCCATAAATGCATATGTGATATCTGATGGTCCAACACTAATTTTTAAGTCAATGGTGGTACCTGGATCTACAAACGCACCAACAGAATAGCTCTGATAACAAATCGTACCTTCTGGATACGTTGCATCTTCTACTTGTTCTACATTGCCAACGAGAAGCCCGAGTTCATTCAGTATTACCGTTGCATCCATCTCAGACTCACCCAGCAAATTTGGAATAGACACCTTATTATTCTCAGGTCCGATACTAATCTGTAATACTACCTCAGAACCACGTGGCGCTTTTTCTCCTTCAACAGGAGACTGCGACACAACATTTCCTTTTATCACTGTGTCTGAATACACTTCTGTTTTTGTTACAACAAAACCTTCTCTCTCCAGTCGTGTTGTTGCTTCTGCTGTTGAGTAATTAATGACATTAGGTATAGCAATTCCATTGATACCTGCACTCGCAGTCAACGTAATCTCTGTATCTGCCAACACCACTGTACCTTCTTCTACATTGGCACTGATAACGACATCCGCTGGAACACTGTCAGATTCTTCATATGTTACTATAATATCAACAAGTCCGGCATCACGAAGTGTTAACTTCGCATCATCAATCGTTCTTCCAATGACGCTTGGCATTGCAATTTGCTGCACTGCTTCCTCCTGCTGTGTATCTCCAAAGGAAAAAAGACCAAATGTTTTTCCTGCAACAAACAAAACAATCAAACCTATAATGATAGCTGTCAGCACCGCCAGCACTGTTGTTATCTTATCCATTTTCGGATCATAATCATCATAATCCTCTTCTGGTTCTTCCACGACAGGTGGACGCCTTTTTACTTGTTTTCCTTTTGGAGGCTGATTTTTAACATACCCATCTCTGGATTGCGCTGGTGGGTTTTTCTTAGGTTTTGGCTGGTTTAAACGCATTGGTTCGTCTTCTATATAAGAACGACGTTTAATCTGGCTTACTTCCCTGTCCGTCATTACTTTGGTTAATGCTTCCTCATCATAATCGGTTGTCTGTACAATTTCTGCATCTGGATTAATGAGAGATTTCTTTAAATCTTCAATTACATCTGTGATATTCTGATATCTTCTATCCGGACTCTTTTGTGTACATTTTAAAACAATCTGTTCTACACTTACTGGAATCTCTGGAATATATTCTCTTGGAGAAGGCATCTCCTCCTGAATATGTTTTATGGCAATTGAAACCGTTGTATCACCATTAAATGGCACACGCCCAGTCAGCATTTCAAACATCGTAATACCGAGTGAATAAATATCACTCTTTTCATCACTGTAACCACCACGTGCCTGTTCTGGAGAAGTATAATGAACAGACCCCATAACATTGGATGTAATCGTATTGCTTGTTGCTGCTTTGGCAATACCAAAATCTGTTACTTTTACTTTACCCTCTTTCGAGATGATAATGTTCTGTGGTTTGATATCCCTATGAATAATGTGGTTGTTATGTGCTGCCTCTATACCCATAGAAATCTGAATAGCAATACTAATTGCTTCTTTTACAGAAATTCTTGCTTTTTTCTCAATATAACTCTTTAATGTAATGCCTTCTACTAACTCCATAACGATATAATGAATATCGTTTTCTTCTCCAACGTCATACACATTGACAATATTTGGATGGATCAGTCCTGCTGCCGCCTGTGCCTCTACACGGAATTTGGATACAAAATTTGTATTCTCACAAAATTCCTGCTTTAACACCTTTACAGCCACCAAACGATTTAGTTTATGACATTTTGCTTTATATACATCAGACATACCGCCTGTTCCGATTTTCTCCAAAATCTCGTAACGGTCGCCTAGCATCATTCCGATTTTAATCATGCATACTCCTATCTGTGCTGCTTACATAGTTTCAATCAGCGTTCTTAACAATATCTATATTTTATGCGAATGGTTCAATCAAAATAACTGTAATGTTATCTTTACCACCATTACGGTTGGCTGCTTCTACTAACTTTTCTGCCTTCTCTACGATGTCACGCTGCCCACCAAGAATAATTCGGATTTCTTCGTCCTCTAACATATTTGTGAGTCCGTCAGAACACATCAGTATTGTATCGCCTTCTTGCATCTCTACTTCAAAAAAGTCAATCTCTACTGTATCCTGCGCACCTACCGCACGCGTTATAATATTTTTATCTGGATGCATTCTTGCTTCTTCTCTTGGAAGTCCTCCCATACGAACCATCTCTTCTACAAGTGAATGGTCTCTGGTGATCTGTTGCATCTGGTCATTTACAATATATAATCTGCTGTCACCGACATTGGCTACCTGTAATGTTGTTCCCTGTAATGTTGCAACAACTACAGTTGTTCCCATACCAGCAAAATCTTCTACTTCTTTGGATTTTTGTCTGATATGTGCATTGGCAACATTAATTGCTTGTGTTAATACCTTGACAACATCACTTTCGTTTGAATCAGTAATCTCCTGTACAATTGTCTCTACTGTATACTTCGATGCATAGTCGCCTGCATTATGACCACCCATGCCATCTGCTACAATAAACACATTAGGAAGGTTTCCAATCTGTTCCTCTGTTGAAAAAACATAATCCTGATTCAATTTTCTTTTTTGTCCAATGTCTGTCATTGAAAATGTTTTTAACATTGTACTTATCTTGCTCCTTCCAGGGTATGTCGACGGCGAAGTTGTCCGCATGCGCCATCAATATCTCGCCCCATTTCCCTTCTTATAGTAACATTTATTTTGTTTTTTTCAAGTTTATTTTTAAAGTTCACTACCCGTTCATGCGTAGACTCCACATAATCACGCTCTTCAATCGGGTTAACTGGAATCAGATTCACATGACAATTTAAAGGTTTGATAAGGTCAATCAATTCCCTCACATCTTCATCTGTATCATTTACATTCCCTACAAGACTATACTCAAAGGTAAGTCTTCTGCCTGTTTGTTCAAAATAATAGGCACACGCTTCCATAAGTTCAATCAAGCTGTATTTGTTCGCAATCGGCATCAGTTTCCTACGCTTTTCATCTGTTGTTGCATGCAATGAAAGCGCCAGCGTAATCTGCAATTTTTCGTCTGCCAGGCGACGCATATTCGGAACAATACCACAAGTAGAAACGGTCAGGTTTCTTTGACTGATATGTAAGCCATTGTCATCTGTCAACAACTGGATAAAACGAAGGAGATTATCATAATTATCTAATGGCTCTCCTGTTCCCATCACAACAACATTAGATACCCGTTCTCCGGTTAATTTGGTAATGGCATATATCTGGTCTAACATCTCAGAAGGACGAAGGGAACGTTCCAGTCCATCTAATGTAGAGGCGCAGAAACGACACCCCATACGACAGCCTACCTGTGAGGAAATACAAACAGAATTCCCATGCTTATATTTCATCCATACGCTTTCTACCACGTTACCATCTTCTAATGCAAACAAAAATTTTTTCGTACCATCAATGGCTGATTCCTGTACTCTGATAGCCTCTAGGGATGTGAATGAAAAATGCTCCCTACAGACATCACGGAATGCCTTTGATACATTGGTCATCTCATCAAAATCACGCACCAGCTTCACATGCATCCATTCATACATCTGTTTTGCACGAAACGCCTTCTCACCCAGTGCTTTTATCTCTTCAGTTAGTTCTTCTAATGTCAGCGATTTAATATCTATCATACTTTAATCCTGTTTTTTTCTAAATTTTGCAATAAAAAATCCATCTGTTTTATGAACGCCTGGCAGCAACTGTATATATCCCCGCTTCGTTGTCTCACTGTATAATTCCTCCGGAAGATAATCTTCGAGACTCACAAGTTCTAACGGTAGATTCTTCGTAATCCACTCTACCATAGCTTCATTTTCTGCTCTGTGTATCGTACATGTACTATACATCAATGTTCCATTTGGTTTCACGTATTGCCATACCGTTTCTAATATTTTCTTTTGTAATGGCACAAGTGATACAAGCGATTCCTCTGTTACACGATATTTGATATCGCTTTTTCTTCCCATAATTCCAAGTCCAGAACATGGCAAATCAGCAATCACAACATCAGCCGTACCTATAAGGGATTCATCTAACACAGTGGCATCCCATACCTGTATGTCAATATTTTCATATCCAAAACGGTCAATATTTTCTTCTATCAATTCTGTTTTGTATTCACTCAAATCTCTTGCCAGCACATGCCCTGTACCTTTTAGCTTGCATGCAGCATGCACAGCTTTACCTCCGGGTGCAGCACAGACATCAAGGATACGATTGCCTTCCTTGATTCCTGCCGTCTGCATGACAAGCATAGAACTGACATCCTGCACTGTAAATTTACCTTCCACAAACTCTGGTATGTTGCCAATGCCTTCTGTATTCTCTACCGTATATGCATACGGTAGATACGGATGTCTATTCACTATAATGCCATTCTTTTGCATATTCCGGATACATTGTTCTGTCTCATCCTGTGGTAGTGTTTCGTCCATTCTTATTGTTACTGGATTTCCTTCAATCAATGTCGAAAGCATTGTTTCTAGCGTTGTATCATCATATTCCTTCTGCCACATCTTTACAATCCACTCCGGCATGGAATACATAACAGAAAAGTAACGTGTCTTATCACTGCTGTCTGGATAAACAATATGGTCTTTTTCCCGTGCAATGGTTCTAAGAACACCATTGACAAATCCTTTTAAATTATGGAATTTATGTGCCTGTGCCAGTTTCACTGCTTCGTTACAGACCGCACTATCTGGTACACTATCCATCCATACAATCTGATATACACTCATACGTAACAAACTGCGTATCAAAGGCTTCATCTTTCGCACTGGCGTTTTGGAATAAGCATTCAAAATATAGTCAATTCGCAACTTCCATTCAATGGTACCTTCTGTCACACGTTTGATGAATGCTTTATCCCGTCCATCTATATAATTATATTTATCTAATACATTTCTTATCATGATATGGCTGTACTCTTTTCCCATATCCAGTTCCATTAACATGGTAAGAATCAATTCTCTTGTATTCACGCTTAATCATCTCTCCTGCGTCCGCCAAACAGCAGAACAAGTCTTAATAATTGTAAAATAGAAGCGGCTGCCGCTGCCACATATGTCATTGCAGCTGCTCCCAATACTTTTTTACATGCCGGAAGCTCCTGCAATGTCAGAATCCCCTGCCCTTCCAGAATGTCCACTGCTCTGTTAGACGCATTAAACTCTACCGGCAAGGTTACAAGCTGAAATAGAACAGACAAAGAAAACACCCAGATACCTACTGGTACAAGTACCTCACTAAGTCCAAAGAAAATTCCAAGCAGAATAATTGGAATTCCCAATCTTGAGCCAATATTCGCTGCTGGTACAAGCCATGAACGAAGTTTTAATGGTCCATATTCTTCCTGATGCTGGATAGCATGTCCACACTCATGTGCTGCAACCCCTATGGCTGCAACAGAAGTGGAAGCAAAGGTAGAATCCGATAATCGCAAAATTTTACTTTTGGGATCGTAATGGTCTGTCAGATTTCCACTGACACGTTCTATACCAACATCATAAATACCTGCACTATGCAGGATTCTCTCTGCTGCCTGCGCACCAGTAATCCCCATCTGGCTGTACACTTTGGCATACTTATGAAATGTACTGTTGACACGTGCTGATGCAATCATCGAGATAACCGCACCTATCAGCACAAGAATATATGTTGGATCAAAATAACTATAATAATATGGCATACTGTATCCTCCTATTGTCAAATCTTACCCTAACTGTTCACCTGGTTCTACTTTATATCCAAGTAAGAAATCCTTAACAGTCATGCGTTTTTTACCTTCTAACTGTATATTTGACAATTGAAGCACTCCTTCCCCCGTCTGCACAACAATCGCATCTTTTGTGACACCGATTACTGTTCCCGGTGTACCCTTTTGTTCCTGCACGTCCTCAGCAACATCTGCTTCCCATATTTTCAGTGTTTTCCCACGAAGGGATGTATATGCACTTGGCCAGGAATTCAGTCCCCTGATAAGTCTTTCTATCGTAACAGCACTCTGTGTCCAGTCAATATGCCCCAGAGATTTTGTTAACATTTTCGCATGTGTTGCTTGAGAATCATCCTGCGGCTCTGCTATCAGTGTTCCCGCTTCTATCTGTTTCAATGCTTCTACAATCAACTTTGCTCCTGCTTCGCTTAATTTATCAAACAGACTCGCTCCGGTTTCTTTGGCAGCAATCGGTACAATCGCTTTACAAAGAATATCTCCTGTATCCACTCCTGCATTCATCTGCTGGATTGTCACTCCGGTTTCTGTTTCTCCATTGATAATTGCCCACTGAATTGGTGCTGAACCACGGTATTTTGGAAGCAGAGAAGCATGTATATTCACACAGCCATACTTTGGCATATCCAAAATCTCCTGTGACAATATCTGTCCAAATGCAGCCACAACATAAATATCTGCATCATATGTTTTCAATGTTTCGATTGCCTCTGGTGTTTTGATTTTCACTGGCTGAAACACTGGAAGGTTATGTTGAATTGCACATTCTTTCACTGGTGGAAACTGCATTTCCTTGCCTCTGCCCTTTGGCTTATCCGGCTGTGTCACAACACAGGTAATCTCATGTCCTGCCTGTATGATTGCTTCTAATGCATCAACTGCAAAATCCGGTGTTCCCATAAATACAATTTTCATAATATCCTAACTCCTATTTCTATCCTTACTACTACGTACCATCCTATGATTCTACAGCATCTTCTGTATCCTGTAATTCACCTTCCACACGTTCCACATACAAATGTCCATCCAGATGCTCTACTTCATGACAGATTGCTCTTGCCAGCAGTTCGGTTCCTTCTAACTCAAATGGCTGCATATCTTCATCCAGTGCTACTACTTTTACATAATTTGGTCTTGTTACAACACCTGTTTTGCCAACAACACTCAGACAACCTTCATAGCCTGTCTGTTCACCGCTTGTTTCTACAATACGAGGATTAATTAATACATATAAGTCTTCCCCTGTTGTATCAATCACAACAATTCTTTTTAAAATTCCGACCTGTGGTGCCGCTAGTCCAACACCATTGGCATCATCCATTGTCTCTATCATATCTTCAATCAATTCCCTGATTCTTGGTGTCATTTCTGTAACTTCTTTACAAGTTTTATTTAATACTTCGTCTCCTATCTGTCTGATGTTTCTAATTGCCATGTTTCTTCCTCCTGTAACCATTTTCATTCTATTTTATAATTACATATACTCTCTATCCATATCATATTATAATTAATATGTATTCATCGGATTAAAATCAAACTGTACTGCCTCATTTTTTAATTCCATCTGTTCTATCCATTCTTCCAGTCTGTCTTTCATCTGCGTCAATACAGCGTACTCTTTATGCTTTACATAAATAACATGTCGGTACATATCATTAATTTTCCCTATTGATGCTGGTGCTGGTCCGATGATAACAGCCTTTTTCTCTATCATATATGATTTCATGCAAGCGGCAAGTCTGTCTGCCAGTTTAGCCCCCGTTTCCTCAGTTCTTGAAATAACAAGTAGTGACATCATATGTGCTGCTGGCGGATATAACAACAAATCACGGTACATCATTTCTTCTTCATAAAACGCTTCATAATCCTGCTTAGCCGCCTGGATAATACTATAATGTTCCGGCTGATATGTCTGAATCACAACTTCTCCTGCTTTGCTTCCTCTTCCTGCACGTCCCGCTGCCTGTGTCAGCAATTGAAAGGTACGTTCACCTGCCCTGTAATCATTGGCAGAAAGGGATAAATCAGCCGCAAGAATACCAACTAACGTAACGTCAGGAAAATCATGCCCCTTTACGATCATCTGCGTGCCTACAAGAATATCCGCCTCTTTATTAGAAAATGCGGATAAAATCTCTTCATAGCTGTCCTTGCTCTTTGTCGTATCGGCATCCATCCTAAGTACTTTTGCCTGTGGAAACTGTGTGTGTAACACATCTTCTATCTGTTGCGTGCCAGCTTTAAATCCAAGAATAAACTTAGAACCACAGGAGGGACAAAGTGAGGCCTTTCTCTCTTCATATCCACAATAATGACATATCATTTTCCCATTCCTGTGTTCCGATAAGGACACATCACAGTGTGGGCATTTTAACACATGTCCACATGCACGGCATGATACAAATCCCGCATACCCACGTCTGTTTAAAAATAACATGATTTGTTCTTTTTTCTCTAGTCTGTCCTGTATCAGCTCCTGCAATTTCCGACTAAAGATAGAACGATTGCCTTCTCTTAATTCTTCTCTTAAATCAATCGTATATACATCAGGTAATACGCCACCTGTTAAACGCTTTGTTAATCGAAACAACTTATAATGCCCATTGTTGGCATGATAATATGCTTCTATAGATGGGGTTGCTGAACCAAGCACAACACATGCCCCATGATAAGACGCTAGTTCAATTGCCACTTCTCTTGCATGATATTTGGGCATTGATTCACTTTTATAGCTGCTTTCATGCTCTTCATCTATAATAATGAGTCCCAGATTGGGAAATGGTGTAAACAATGCAGAACGTGGCCCAATGATAATATCAATTTCACCTTTTTTCGCACGTTCACATTGGTCATATTTTTCCCCTTGTGATAATTTGGAATTCATGACAGAGACTCTGTCTCCAAACCGTTTGTAAAAGCGCAGTAATGTCTGATAGGTTAATGCAATCTCTGGAATTAACACGATTGCCTGTTTTCCCTGCGCTACCATTCCTGCAATCAGTTCCATATAAACTTCTGTTTTACCACTACCTGTAATGCCATGAAGTAAACTGACCCCTGGCCTGCCTTCTCTATACGAACTTAAAACATCTGTTACAATAGCTTCCTGCTCTTCGCTCAATGTTTTTTTCTCATCAACAGACGCTTGCAATGTAACAGGATTGCGATAATAGCTTTTCGTATCAATTGCAAGTATTCCCTGTTCCTGTAATGCCTGAATGGTTTTTGCCGTAACATTCAATTTCCCTGTGATGAGTTCATACGGAAGTTCTCCCTCCTGAATCAATTCCGCAAGCAATCTTTCTCTTGCAACATTATGCTTACGAGCGAATTCCCATCTGCGTGCCTGTGCTTCTTCTTTTGGTAAAAGCAATCTGACGGTGCGCTTCTCTTTTGCTTTATATGTCTGTTTTACAGGCAGTACTGTTTTAAGGGCAGTAATCATAGTCGAGCCATACTGTTCCTTCATCCATGCCGCTAATCGAATTAGATGCTCTTCTACCGCAACACCGCCTGTTTTTATCTCGTCTATCTCTTTTAGTTTGTCTGGGTCATACTCAGCTTTATTCGTCAATTCTACAACATAACCGACTCGTTTTCTATTTCCTTTGCCAAATGGTATGATAACTGCCATACCAACTCGCAGTATAGTCTGTAAAGCATCTGGAATTTTATATTGAAACGGTCTGTCTACTTTTTCATGTGCAATATCTACAATGATATTGGCATATAAAAATCCCATATCATTTCCTCACTATTTTATCAGGACACACGATTGCTGTCCGCCTCGTTCTGCCAGAATCTCCTGGATGATAACTCTTTCATCCATTGGATAATGAACACCTTTTATCTCCTGATAATCCTCATGTCCTTTTCCCGCAAGCACTATAATATCTCCCGGCTCACCGTGGTCTATCACATAGGCAATTGCTTCTCTTCTGTCACAGATTTCTACATAGCTACCATCTGTTTTAGCAATGCCAGTCTTAATATCATCTATAATATCCTGTGGTTCTTCAAATCTTGGATTATCAGAAGTAATCACTGTCAAGTCTGCCAATTTACCACTGACTTCTCCCATCTCGTATCTACGAAGTTTAGAACGATTTCCACCACAGCCAAATAAACAAATCAGTCTATGCGGCTGATATTCCTTTAATGTAGTCAGCAGGCTTTCTAATGCCATTGCATTATGCGCATAATCAATCATAAGTGTGAAATCATCTGACACTCTCACCATTTCAATTCTACCCTTTACTTTGGCTTCTAACAGTGCCTTTTTGATTTCTTCTTCTCCAACCTGAAAATGTCTACACACAGCAATCGCAGTCAACGCATTATATACACTGAACCTTCCTGGTGTTGCAGCTTCCACATTCATGTTAAGAAGTCCTGTAACAGTAAAGTCTACACCAAGATAGCCTTTTTTTGTTACGAGCTTCATATTAGAAGCACGAAGGTCTGCTTTCTCTCCAAATCCATATGTTTCAAGTTTACATGTATGACCTGCAAGAACTGTCTCAAAA
Source organism: Lachnospiraceae bacterium (assembly GCA_017472325.1). GTDB lineage: Bacteria > Bacillota > Clostridia > Lachnospirales > Lachnospiraceae > RGIG4733. The sequence continues at coordinate 9,503 of JAFUQM010000035.1, read as the reverse complement.
TGTGTGTCATCACTGTTCGCAATCCCAACTTTACATTGCTTAAATAGCAATCCCTTACATGCCATATAATCTTCAAAATCTTTGTGTTCATTTGGGCCAATATGATCTGGCTCCATATTCGTAAAATACCAATATCAAAGATAAAACCTTGTGTTCTATGAAGCATCAGTCCTTGAGAAGATACCTCCATGACAACCGCATCACAGCCTGCATCCGCCATTTTTCTAAAATACTCCTGTAAAATATAAGATTCTGGCGTTGTATTCTTAGCTGGAAAATGCTCATCTCCAATAATTGTCTCAATCGTACCAACAAGTCCTACCTTATGACCTGCATTTTCCAATATTGCTTTAATTAGATACGTAGTTGTGGTCTTACCCTTTGTACCAGTAATACCGATAATTTTCATCTCTTCTGCCGGATGATGGAAATATGCTGCTGAAATAAATGCCATCGCATATCTGGTATCTGCCACTTTTATCACAGTAACATCCTGACGCTCTATTTCTATGTCTTTAGAGACAACCAAAACTTTTGCCCCCCGCGCTGTTACCTCTTTTGCATACGTATGTCCGTCTACATTCGCTCCGACAATACAGATAAACATACAGTCTTTTTCTACTTTTCTAGAGTCATACACAACTGCAGAAACCTCGATATCTTCACTCCCACAGATACATTCATATTCCAGTCCTGCTAAAAGATCCTTTAACTTTTCCATGACAGCACCTTCCTTTATCTTCTCCAATTTATTATCTTTTCTGTTTCATTATACACTCACATAATTAATAAGATACCACATTTGCCTCATTTTTTCAACAAAACGGCAGACGCAGACTTAGACTTTGTCGATACTGTAAAGTTTTCATATCCGTTTTAGAATTCCTTAAAAATCTTATTTATTTTTTAATACTTTGAACACATTTTGAACACATTTTCCCGTTATAGTATAAACATGATAGTTGAAGCACTCACTATCTCCCCCTCATAAGAAAAGCGAAAAACCCTCGACATATTATGTCGGGGGTTTCGCTTTTTGTTTTATATTCATCCACGATTCTCTTCACAGCCACAGTAATACTACCTGGCATGTGCTCCTATCAGAAAATGGGGATTTAGTAGGGGTAAATTAGGAATGCCGCCCTACTAAAGAGAATTTTGTTCCAAATAGTAGGGGCTTATTCGGATTTCCTACCCTACCAAAGAGAGAATTCATGCAAATAGTAGGGGCTTATTCGGATTTCCTACCCTACTAAATAGAGAATTCATGCAAATAGTAGGGGCTTATTTGGATTTCCTACCCTACTAAATAGAGAATTCATGCAAATAGTAGGGGCTTATTTGGATTTCCTACCCTACTAAATAGAGAATTCGCTCAAAAAGTAGGGACAGTTTTAGATTTCCACCCCTACTAAAAAGAAAATTTATGCAAAAAGTAGGGGCTTATTTGGATTTCCACCCCTACTAAAAAGAAAATTCATGCAAATAGTAGGGGCTGACTTGAAATGTCACCCCTACCAAATAGAAAAGTTGAAAATTTATTTATGTTTAAGAAATCTCTTGTGTCTTTTTTGCAATACTCCGCTTCTTTCCTATCAAAAATGGGAAGAACCGATTAATTACAATAATCAATATTACTTCTGCCACAAGTAATGCAAGTGCAGTGACTGCAACATATATATAATCTTTGGCTCTTGGACTTAGTCCACTCACAAACATCCCCACACGAATAGCACATATCATAACCTGACAATCTAAGTGTGTTGCCATGACAATAAGCGAATTTTCGCCTAAAAACGTAAGCCCCTTCCATTCTGGCAAAGCTTTGCAACAAAATATTACTGCCATCGTACCAACAAATGCTGTTACAAAATATACAACAGGGTTGTTAAATACCATAAAATGTAAATCCACTCTTCCATTAAAAAGCGCAAGACAGCCATGTATCACAAACAGTACCACTGCTGCAATTGCAGAGGCCAATCTGGATACTTCTCTTTTCTGCATAAGGGCATGTGTATAATAGCCAACTGCAAGAAATAAAACAGCAACCCCTACACGCATAAGCGCCTGCAACAAATATCCAATCCACGTAACAAGTACACCTGCTTCTGCCGGAAAGGATGCATTGTATACATTCTTCAAGATGACTGCCATTGCACCTAGCATAAGACTTACTAATATCGTTACCCAGTGCATTGTATTCTTTCTCAAAAACAGAAATACAGCCTCTCCTATGAACAATGCCGGCAAAAACCAGAGTACAGAAATACCATACAAACTCGTTGTCTCTAATAGGTTATTGACTATAATATCCCATGTGAAAAGTTCTGGGTGTCTGAAAATATAAAGTACATTAATCATCATATAAATGATACTAAAATAAAAATATGGAAGCAAAATGCCCCTTGCCTTTTTTCTTATACTCTCTCCATACGCTTTATCTTCTTCCTTTTTGTGAAAAAAAAGCATACCAGATATCATAAAAAATAAGGGCATATGAAAAGAAGCCAGCCAAGTCAGCAGATTTTCCGATACCAAACCAGAATGCCCTGCTACCACCAGAATAATCCCGATTCCCTTTGCCATATCTAGATAACCTAATCGTTTTGTATTCATACATTCTCCATTCTGTAGCCTGTCTTTTGTTAATCTATAGACCACTTCAACAATATTTATTGAAAGTCCTGCATAATATACTGTATTGTAACATTTCCCCTAAATTCATTCAAGGAAGGATAGTAAATAACGGACAGCGCAATCTTTTCTGCCTGGCCATGATACAACCTGTCCACAGCCTCCGGCTGATATTTTTCTGCAATATACGCATGAAATTTTTCTAAATCCCCAAAGTATACCATTTCAAAGCGCGTCCCATTTTCATCGCACACTGCATATTTCCCAACATTTTTATTCTTACCCATCAGTGTACCACGCAAAAATGTAATATTTTTCTGGGCAAATACAGGTTTTGGATTGCCTACGCCAAATGGTTCAAGCAAATCCAGTTCCTGTATAAATTCTTTGGTTACGTAAGACATTGGCATCGCAACATCAATATGTACCTTAGGAATAAAGTCATCTTCTGTTAATGTACACATTTCATTTAGGGTGTTATCCAAAATCTCGATATTTTCTTTGGCAATAGACAGTCCTGCTGCCATTTTATGACCGCCGTATTTGATAAATAAATCTTTACATTTGCTCATTTGTTCATACATATGATATGTCTCTATAGAACGTCCTGAGCCTTTTACACAATCTTCTCCATCTGTCAGGATAAATGTCGGTTTATTATACTTCTCCCGTATCCTGCCTGCTATAATCCCAGCCAGACTCTCATGACAATCCGCAAGGTAGATAATAAGTACCTTTTTCTCTATCAGATTTTCTGCTGTTATTTTGGCAATTGCACGTTCTACACCTTCTGCAGTCATCGCTTTTCGGCTATCATTGAGTTCTTTTAACTCCGTAGCAATTCTGACCGCTTCTGCCATATCTTTTGTCTGGAAAAGTGCAGTTGCACGTATTGCCGTATCAAGCCTGCCTGTTGCATTTAAACAGGGTCCCAAAATAAACCCAATATGATACGGTGCTAATTTGGAGGGTTCAATCCCATTTACATCAATCAGTGCTTTTAATCCAATATTATCCGTTCGTTTCATAGCTTCTAAGCCATATTTGACAATAATACGATTTTCATCGCGCAGCTCCATGACATCACAAATTGTTGCAAATGCAGCAAACTGTAGCATCTCATCCATAACAACCGATCTGACATTGACAGCATCCTTATTTGCCCTCACGTCCATAAACATGGCCTGTATGAGTTTGTAAGCAACCACTGCCCCACAAATACCACAAAACGGATATGTACAATCTTCCCTTTTGGGGTTGACAATGGCGGCTGCATTGGGCATACGATACTGCTTCGTTCCATCTTCCGCTTCTTCATATGGCACCTCATGATGATCTGTTATGACAACGGTCATACCATACGAAACCGCCAGTTCAATTTCTGCTGCTGCCGCAATACCATTATCGCAAGTCACAATTGTATCAATACCCTCTTCATATGCACTGATAATCAGACTCTCATTCAGTCCATACCCATCCTTCATACGATGTGGAATTACCATATCCACATCAGCACCAAGCAATGTCAACCCGCGCATCAAAATATGCGTAGAGCAAATGCCATCCACATCATAATCTCCTATGATGCGAAGCTTTTCCCCTTCTGTTATTTTTTCAAATAGAATAGACACCGCTTTCTCCATATCTGTAAATAGACTGGGTGAATACATCTGCTCCTTATCTGCATGTAAAAACCGTTCTATTTCATCCTCTTCTATAATATCTCTGTTTCTTATGATTCTTGCCAAAACAGGACTGATGTGAAACTTTTCTGCTATTGCATTAAAATCTGCCTTTTTGGCTGCAACAAACCATTGTGCCATATATTTCCTGCCTTCATGCACATTCTTCTGTGCTGTTTATTTTATTTTTACTTGTATTAACTTAGTAACAGGTTTTCCTTTTGGATAACCAGTTACATACTGTGCACCTTTGAAATACACATTTACTTTTATCTGATAAGTTCCTGGTTTCATTGCGGCATCCTGCAGCATAACAGTAAGCACATTGCCATCGACTTCTGCATCCAATCCTTCTGGTATAGACACCACATCTATGCTATTGATACTGATACCGGATGCCAGTGTTTCTGCAAAGTCATAACTTTTTTTCGTCACAGTACCGGATTTATAAATTGTCTGTGCCTTTGGTACGGTTACCTTCGGCGTACTTTGTACTGGTTTAAAGGTTACCGTTGTATATAACACGGAACCTCCCTCTAATCTGACCTTTACCGGAAGTGTTGTGGATTGGCATTGCAGCCGAGCATTTGGCTTTGCCTGAATACGAAATGCATTTGTTCCACTCATCACTGCATAGTAATCATTATGCAACCTTATTTTATCTGTACCTAACAAAGTGACATTCTCCACCTTGCCTGTCACATTTTTTAACGTAATTTTTCCTGTTAAGGTCGTATTTTCTCTATTGATAAGGTCTAACTTACCACTTACCTTTACCTTAACTGTTGGCTCCTTATGGATTACTTTTACCGTAATATCTTTGTATACGTTTCTGTAACCATCAATAACATTCATCAGACGAAACTTATATGTTCCTGTTCCAACGGTAACGGTTCCATTTTGTACCTTGTCTGCAAATTGTACACACAAAGTCTTATCTGCCATACGATACCCAAACTGTAACCACGCATTTTCATCACACGCTACATATTTTCTAATGCTCTTGTCATACATAGAAACTTTCCATTCATTGGATGGTAAAACACCCAGATTTTCTCTGTCTGTTCCTATTGTCGTATACGCAACTTCCCTTTTGGCCATATCAGACACATTCAATGTAAGCGTACCTGCTTTGGTTACTACTTTGGGAGAAACTGTATAGGACCTCAGTTTTACATTTATATCAAGTGGATACTTCCAGTTAGCTGCATGAACCTTTAGTTTGGTAGAATATGTCTGTCCATTTTTCCAAGGAGTAGAATCTAAAATTGAAATTTTCAATTCTCCATTGGCAGTGATTGTGGAAGCAAGATATTTGGAATCTTCACTTACAATCGTCATGTTGGAAATCTTCTGCTTTAAAGTTTTATTCTGCAATTCCACAACAGTTGACCGATCAAAGTTTCTATCCAGTGCAGGTACTGCATTCTGTGCAATTGCCGGTTTCTTCACAGGTGTTTTTAGCGTAATCTTCTGACTGATAGGTTCATATCCTTCCACAGTAACATTTACCATTCCCTTAATAGATGCTGCACTGTAATTGCCTATCACATCTGTAAAAGTCAGATACCATGTACCATCCTGCTCTTTTGCCTTCACATATTCATTGATTCTGTTTCCTTCCGTATCCTGAAATTCAATTGCTGTAATTGTTCCATTTGCTGTAATTGGTGCTTCTATTGTTCTTGATATTTCATCCGTATAGAACAAATTAATCGTTGCTGTCTTTACGTTCACCTTGGCGGCAGCCTCTGTCACTTGTAACGCTAACTGCAATGTATGTTCTATCGGTATCTCTGGTGTACCAAGTGCAAGTCCGCTTGTTGTAACTTTAAGCTGGAGCGTATATGTTCCCTTCGCTAAGGCATCTGCATATTCCTCACTGGGAAATGCCACATAGTAGATACCATCTGCGTGCTCCGCAATACGAAACTGAGAAATATCACTTACTTCATCCTGTCCCAAGAAAACCTTTTCTATTGCAACCTGCTGTATCTTTGCACCATTTACTGGTATTAATGCAAAATGTTCAGATTGCAGAACATCTGCCTTTTTGTTATACGTTACGGTGTCATTTTCCAGAATTGGCGTTGCAGACACTGTTGTAATTCTTACTTCTTCACTTATCTGTAACATATCCTGCGCAGTACATATTACTTTAAATGCACCTGGCTTTTTCACAGTCACCACAGCCGCCCCTGCATCATTCACATTTACAGATGCCATTGTTGTATCCGATACGTTCCATTTGACATTGGCATTCATAGTCTTACCTGAAACATTTTTACTCTCCTGATACAGGACAAACTGCATACCACTAGCATACAGCTTCGTAATATCTGCTGCTTCAGATATTCCTTCCGGAGTTTCTTTGATGACAATATCTTTGACCTGTTCTGTCGCAGGTACTGTTACTTTTGCAGTCACCATTCGTCTGGAAGCATCATTTTTTAATACAGCTGTCACATTCACTGTCTTATTTCGCGTTGCCACATAAGCTGGGTTCACAGTCATCACACCCGCTGCATCAATATGCACAATCTCTGTATTATCTGATGTATAATCGAATAAATTGGCATCCAACACTTCTTTATTCTGATTTTGTACCTGCAATACCGCTTTGTCAGCTATATCATATGCATACGCCTGTAAATAAAACTGCTCTGTCACAGGTGTTAGTATATAATCTTCTTTGGAAAGTTCTTCCTCTGGCACTGCTTCTGACTGTTTTGGTGACACATTGACAGTACAAATGTCACTCACTTCCCCTGCATTTACTTTGAGCAAGGTTGTGCCTGCCGCCACTGCTGTAAGGTCCACATGATATGTACCAACGCTATTTTCACTTACTGTCCCTACCGTTGCAATCTGTGAATCAATCGAAGAAATCTTAATATCGGACACTTTAGCTGAAGTTGGTATGACTCGTAATGTCACAGGTACGCTTTCGCCTTCTATCAGTTCCATACTATCCTGCGTAAACTGGATACTCTGTATCTGACTTCCCACTGTCACTGTACATACTGCTTCCACCGTATTTGATATGGTAGAGACAACTTTAATTGCTGTTGTCCCTGCCTCTTTTGCAGTTACTCTTGCTTTCATTCCTTCTGCAAGTGGCTCAACACTCACAATACTATCATCCAAGCTACTCCATACGACCGCTTTTTCTGTGGTTGTATCTTCCGGCAAAAACGAAACTTCTAATACTCTTGCAGCTCCCTTCTCCAAATGTAATTCATGATTGCTTAATACAAGTTGTTCTAATGGCGTTACGACCGTTACTGCACAAACTGCCTTTTTCGTACCAACCGTTGCTGTAATATTCGCTGTTCCATTCGCAATCGCAGTAACCACACCATCCTTTACAGTAGCCACTTTGTTGTTTGAGGTTGTCCATTTGATCGTTCTGCTATCTGTTGTATCTACTGGATCATACGTTACGGTCAGCGTATCTGTCCTTCCCTTTTCAATCGTTGTTTCTGCTTTATCAAGATAAATTGTCTGCAGCGGCGCTTTTACTGTTACTGTACAGGTTGCTTTCAAACCTTCCCATTCTGCCATAATCACAGCTTCTCCTGCTGCAAGCGCCGTTACGGTTCCTTGTCCATCTACCGTTGCAATTGTTTCATCAGAAGATGTCCAGAAAATATTCATATTGTCTATCTTCGTGCCATTATTGGATAAACTCAACGTACCCTGTGCACCTTTGTTCAGCGTCATATTCGCTTTATTTAATTTCACCTCATTAGGCATATTGGAAAATACTGGTATTTTAAATACAAATGCACTATTCAGTGACCCGGCTTCCTCGTACATCTTCCGCATGGAGCGACCTTCTGATAAAGGTGCTTGAATATTTTGCATATACTGATGTAAATATCCACTTCTTTTTTCAAGGTCAAACTTTTGCAGATAAAGCGTATCTTGTCCTTTTAAAATATAACCTGTTCCAATAAAGCCTGCTCCACCATTTAATGATTTTATTCTTGTATTCCATCCTTGCTTTTTGGCATATGCAAGTCCATTGGCCAGTACCTCAGCATCCGTCTTACCCGTAGCCTGAATATTGTAATAGTTGTAGTAACCTTCATATCCTGCATATGTACCAGAAATCATAGCAGAGGTTCCCTTTACCCCCTGTTCCTGCACAACTCTGGCTGCAAGATTAAAAGGACTTAATCCTCTGTCTACACCAGAAGCATAAATAACTGCCGCGTAGTTTTTTCCTTCTCCCGGAATCGTTCCTGCCATAAATGTATTATTTAAGAAGTTCTGTAATGCTTCCTGTGTATGATATGATTTGTTATATGTGTTCTGTTCAAATTGAAAAATATCATTCTGTGTCAGAAAATTTCTAGGGTCCATATAATATGCGATGGCTTCCTTGGTAGCATAATGCCATGTGCTATTAACCGCACCCCCCTTAAAGGAATCCTGCGCAGTATAATAAATCCAACTGTAATTTCCTACCTGCTCTGTCACACAACCATCCCAGTCCCGACCTGTATTCATCGGAACAAAGGTCCAGTTAGGATGTGACTGTTTTAATTTTAATAGCGCATTCTGATAACTAACTGGGAACTGCTCCACATCACTATAAGCCCCCGACTGCATCTCATCTGCCATCAACTGATACGCCAGACTTTTTCCTAGATATGCCTCTTCCCATGCAAGTAACTCTTCATCAGAATAAGCTAAATGTTTTTTCTCAATATATCCACGGTATACAACACCGTTATATTCTACTTCTACCTGATACCATATAGTTTCTTTCGCTATATCAAATCCGATGATATGTACCTGCTGTCCACTTGGTACGCGTACCACTGGCGCACTGTCTGTTACAGGTTCCATACGGACTGTATAATAATCACTCAGATATACAAGTGCCATAATGGTCTTATGAGATGCCAGTTCTTCTAATGCTTCCTTTGCTGCCTGGTACGCTTCCTCTGTCATAAAACCATGCACATCATCCGTCTCACTATCAAAATCATTCATACTAACAGTAGCATTTTCACTAACACTGCCATTCTCACTGACAGTAGCATTTTCACTAACACTGCCATTCTCACTGACAGTAGCATTTTCACTAACACTGTCATTCTCACTGACAGTAGCATTTTCGCTAGTACTGTCATTCTCACTAGCAGCATTTTCACCAGCACTGCCATTCTCACT
>JAFUQM010000034.1 GCA_017472325.1 Lachnospiraceae bacterium | reverse complement strand
TACATAAAAACATGACTGGCACGAAGGTTTTCTTTGCATGCCATGAAATATGATTTTTCATTCCAAACATCAAAATGCCTCTAAACATAGTAATAGGGCGACATTCATACGAATGTCACCCCAACTATTGACTTAGAACCAGTTTCATTACACCTATTTTCATTAAATTTCAAATATCACTGCGATATTACGAACAATGCTATAGAGAACGAGCAATCCAATCATAACATATGTCATTATCGTCTGCCATCCTGGTAAACTCCATGTACCCGTTCTGATATAACGTAAGAGATAGCCTCCTAAAATGTATATCAACAACGGCGATATAAAGAATAATACCAAATTACTATGCATTGCCTTTGTGATATCTCCCTGCATCAGAAATACGCACATACGTGTTATACCGCAACCAGGACAATACAAACCTGTCAGTTTATTAAACATACAGGGAATGCCAATCCCAGTTGCGTTATAAAATAATCCATATAACAGTCCCAATATCACAAATATCAGAATACCTATTGTGACTCTTCGTATACGCTTCTTCACATTAAGCAAGTTTATTGATAGAATCCTGCATTAATGCATAAGAAATGATACCTAAGCCAAAAATAGCTAAAATAAGGTAGAGAATACCACTGTTAGAAGAAGGCATACCTTTTTTCTGTTTAGCGAAGTCAATTTTCTCGCCCTGTTTATACATCCAGTAAAGACCGTAAATACCACATGTAACTAAGGAAAGTAAGAATGCCATTCCACCTGATGTACCTGCTGTTGCAGACACTGTGTTAGCGTCATTTGATAAGCAAATGAACCAGTAAATTCCATAGATACCACATGTAACAATAGATAAAATAATACATACGGCAACGTTTCTCTGTTGTACCATAATTATTTCCTCCTCATAGAAAATTTTTCTCATTATACCGCTAATTGCACCAAATGTCTACTTTTATTTCTTTTAAATTCATATTTCGTCAAGTTTCGTGAAAGTCCTCATAAACTCTTGCTTGCAACACTTTTTAATATTTTCAGTTTACTTCACAACTACATTTAGTGTTGTTGTAAAATCTTTTGTGTTAATTGCTTCTCCACGGAAAATGACTTTGAATTTTAACTTATAGGTACCCGCTTTTAAAGTAGAACCATTTTTTAAAGTCAACTTATGTGTGTTTACATCATATGTAAAATCATCTGTATAATTCGTTAATACAACATCTTCTATCACATAATTTTTTGCCTTTGTCTTTACAATATAACCTCTGCTGTAATCTGGTACTTTTCGGTACATTGTAACTTTGGCTGCCGAAGTGATTAGCGCTGGTTTACTCTGTGTTACTTTGACTTTAACAACCGGAGATACTACCTCATATCCATTGTCTAATGTCAATGCCATTACTATTTTATAAATATTCTTTGTACTAAACTCGGCATTTGCTTTTGCTGTCAGCAGAATCTTACCATCTTCTATCGTTGCATCAAATTTAGTCGCATACGCACCAACCAATCTAACCCTTTTTACCTTACCGGTAATCTCCGCAAATTTTGGCGTATAAACTGCGACTGTATTTGCTCTGTCTAGTACATCAATCTTACCCTTAACACCAAGTTTTACCGCCGGCGCTTTACTGCTAATTGTAATTGGTAGCTTAATCTGTTTACACTCAACATACCGTCCATTTTCTTGTATTTGCGCATCTACTTGAATATCGTATCTGCCTGCTGGCGCTGAAGGGTCTACCCGCAGATAAATGACTTGTTTTGTCACATCAAAACTTGGAGTAATATATTGTTCCTCCAATACTTTGACTTTTGCATTTGCAGGATCTGCAAATGTAATGGCTGCAATCTTATCTATATCATTTTTCAAAGTAACATCAATAACTGTCCTACCAGTTATTGCTGTATTCAGCGTTACTTTTTTCTCACTTAATACTATTTCAGGCGCTGGCAAATTTTTTACCTTATGGCTGATACCGATGCTAGTTGTCCAGGCATCTTTTCCATTACTGTTATTCCACAATCGCAAACTTATGGAAGCACTATTACGATTACCATGATACTTAATTGTTCTGGAAGAAGCATTGGTTCCATAGACAGACGCACCCGCTGCATCTGTTGTCACATCCGTAACTACTACTTTCTTATTCGTTGTTTTGTCAAGGAAAGTAATCTCGCTTTCCAAAATATCTGCATTTTTATAAATTGCAGAAACCGAAGGTGTTGTCACAACAGAAATAGGCTTATTCTCTATTCCAATTTCCAATTCCATTACAGTATCGGCCTCTTCACTGTAACCTTCATAATGAATCGTCAGTGTACCCGTTCTTCCATCTGCTCTTCTTAATGTCAAGAATTCAAGATTCTCTTTGGTCAGTGTATATCTGCGACCATTATAAGTGTTGAATACCATCTTATGGGTCCACGGATTATATTCTCCATAGAAGACTGCACCATGAGAATCTCCATTTGGTGTAAATGTTGCACTTTCTATTTTGGTTGTCGCATCCAGAATATAAACGGCCTCTGCCCCTCGATAGAAAGTATTTGCCTTTTTTATCTGCTGTAATTTTACAGATGGTTTTTTCGTAGAGACAGTGATTTTCACTGGCTGTTCGTAAATACCACGTTTTGTTGTCATGACAAGTTTACACTCAATTTGAGCATCCTGGCTTATTTGTCGAAGTTCACTGGCCGTTTTTAAACCAATAGCATACGCATCTTGATATTTCACAATTTCAAAATTAACAGATGGTGTCGTTTCATATGCACTACCTGGTTTTTCATAAATCTGTACAGAATTTACAGTATTACCATTAGCTTCTGCCAAACCAAATACAAGTGGTATTTCATTGTATCTGTTCATCGTCAAATCTGTACTTGGCATATATGGCGCATAATCTTTTGCATAAATTACAATCTGCTTCTGTGCTTTGCCTTTATCTCTTGCCGTTACGGTAATGACACTGACACCTGCTTCTTTCATTGTAATAACTATTTTACCATCCTGCGCAATTGCCTTAGCTACTTTCGTATCACTGCTTTTTACATTGTAAGCAGTTCTTGCAAGTTCATTACCATCACCTTTTACTGCAATCTCAAGCTGATTTGAAGTACTTGTAATATCCTTCGCATCAATCAATACCGCCTCAGATTCTTTTGTATAAGATACTGCATTAGCTACCGCACCTGCATCTCTTGGCTCAAGTATAATGGCATCCATCAATGTCTGAGAAATTACTTCCAACTTCTTAGATGTCTCGAATTCAGTTATATTCTTTTTCGACACAGTTCTGCCTATTACAGCAACATGTGCATTTAATGTAGCTGCCCCTTTATCAACCGGTGTAACTGGTATCGCAAAGCCTGTCGTATTAGAAATTGCAATTTTGTCATTGGACACACTCCAATTAACCTCTAACCAGTCAGATGGCGCAATTTCAGCACCTATTGTTTTTACCTGAATAGTAGCATTTTCAATTTCTGTTACATTTCCAGTTTTCTCTAGGATTCCATTGTCATCCATATCAATCGATACACCTGTAATCTGGGTAACTGCAATTCCCAATTCCACTTCAATCGGATAGATATCCTCTGCTGTGTAGTACGCAGTAAATTTCTGTACAGGCTTCTTATCAGATGCTGTTACAACAACGTCTTCTCCCGCTGCATCTTTTCTAAAGCTCCAGCCCGGAACAGTCACACCGTTCTTGGTAAAAGATACATCACCCAGAGAATTACTTTTATTCGTAACAATATGGATTGGATCTAGGTCTGCTGCCAAGTCTACAATCTCTTCTTCCGTCAGCTTCTTTTTAAACGCTGCATTACATGTATAAGTTTTCACAAAGGAACCTGTGACATCCGTTACTGTTGCCGTAATCTGGACGTTGCCTGCTGCAAGCGGATGAACAATTGCATTCATCCCATCTCCTTCTACGGTTGCTACCGTAGCATCAGAGCTTGTCCATGTTACAAGTACCTGAGATATATCATCCTCTACTGGAACTGGTGTCAAAGATAAATCAACCTCTTCACCAACCGTACCTTCTACTGCAGTTGTATTTAGTTTAAAGTCTTTGGCATCGCCTATCACTTTTACAACACATTCTGCAAAAATTCTACTGTTCTCTTTCGATGTAACACGAATTACCGCCGTTCCCCTACCCATTGCCTTGAGAACGTTACCCGTTGTAACGACAACAACATTTGTATTATTACTTGTATAGGTAACTTCTTTGTTCTCCGCATCAATTGGCAGATACGAAACCGTCAACGAAGCAGTTTCTCCTATTTTTAAGTTCATTCTCGTTGGATCTAGCGAGATACTTCTAAGAACAAGAGAATGATCTGTTGTTGCTTCAATGTATTTTACGTCTTCCCCTGCAATGAAAGCAAAGTTTTCTTTTGTCGGATATCCACTTACTCCGACAATACTTACTGTAGCAAATTCATTGCTTATCGTCTGTGCAGTTTCTGCATCCGCACCGGCTTTTAATGTCCAAATAAGGTCAGATAATGCATCTATTGTATTTGCTTTATGCGTAATCGATGCATCTGTACCAAGAACAAATGCAGACGTAGCACCCTGTGCTGTCATATTTGTTCCATAATTGTTTACATCACTTCTGGAACCAAAACCGAAAGATAATTTTTCTGTTTCCTTTGTTAGATAACTATTCGTATTGTTATCGTAGCTCGGACTTAATTGTATACTAGTTCCTGCCTGTGCCACTAACTGACCACCAGCCAAAGTAACTGGTTCTATTGTACCATTTGTATGCTTATCCACATAAATACCCATTGTAGGCATACCCTGCGTACTATATGTTTTTCTATCTTCCACAATACCTTTTATGATTGCATCTGAGATCTTTAACATACGATAAGTATGAATACCTCTTGCATACGTTGGAATATAATTGCTTGAATGATACCCCGTTACATTGTCCACAGTAAGATCCAGTGCTTTTACGTAACCCTCCAAAGTAGCATCATTTACTTCAATACCATTACCTACAAACAATCCCTTATGATAACTCGTTGAACTAAATGTTCCGCTATTCTGTGTTAACTTCCCATCAATTACAGAAGCATACTCCGTGCCATATACGCACAAAGTTCCTGCTCCATTAATGACAAGATTACCATTTGTATCATCTGTATAGGCAAAAGTATCTCCATCCTGTAAAATACGCTGTACATAAAATGGTACGTCATACAAATAGCGGATAGAACGTGAACTCATTCGTACTGTATCCCATTGTTTCTTTACTGCTTCTTCCGTCAGAAGTGTTCCTATTGTATTATTTCCTGTCAGATTGAGATGCAGCGTATCCATACCTGCCTGAATAGAACGTCCTGTAAAGTTATGAAGTTCTAATGTATTGCTATCTGCATCATAGGACCAGCCTTCGCCTGATGCCTGCGTCAACACATCATCAAACAGTACTGTATCTCCATTAATCGCAAGATAGTTTTTCGTAAAACGTTTATACCATGCTGTCCTATTCTGCGCATCATATACCAATTGATATTCTGGCAATTCAACGTAGAATTTTGTCATATCTGCTTCGGTAACAGTATAGTTTTCTGTTCCATATAAAAAAGCATAATCTCTTACATATTTTGTTGCACTGTCCCAGTTATCATCAGAATATAACTGATACGCATCTTCTCTATCAATTGCAACACCGATTTTGGAATCCTCAGTCAGCGCACCTTCTATGATGATTGGTGCATATGCCAGCTTTTCTTCCATCGTATCGATACCTTCATAGCAGTCAGTCTCTTTATAGCCTCCAAATCTGTCAATGAAAATATTACTCTCCTGACCTGTTTTGTCAGATATATTATCTGCAATTACTACTTTTCCGCTAAGTTTTATTTTATGTGTCTCCTGATATAACTCGTATGCAATCGTATTATGAATGGCTGCGCCGCCAATACCCGAATGATTTCCCGTTATCGTAACATTCGACAGACTAAGACCTGCCATTCTACATGCAATACCGCCGCCATTGGAATCCGCATAATTATTTGTAATTACAGAATTGCTAATATTAGTAGTACCACCCATTAATTTGATAGCACCACCATGTCCGATGGATATTTTATTTCCATCAAAAAGACAATTGTCAATGCTATTCGTAGAGGTATTTAATGTCAGAGCACCACTATTCCCCCACGCAGAACCTACTGCACTATTATTCTTAAATGTACAATTGGTTATGGTACTAGCACCATACTTTGCATATACAGCTCCTGTACCACTTGTCAATGCCTCATTCTCTTCAAAAATACAATACTCTAATTTGGTTTCACCAGCATAGGCAATAGCGCCTGCTGTTAATACAGAGGAAGGGTCTGCAGACGCTGTATTTCGTTTAAACTCTACAGGTGCTTCTTCTGTACCTGTAATCGTAAGTGTAGTATCCTCAGTGTAAATTGCACCTGCATATTCACCAAAGTTATCATTATATTTTCCGCCTGTAATCGTAATGACAGGATTTATCGCACTTGAACCATTTAACACTATTACAGCACTATTTTGATTTTCACACATCTCACAGTTATTTAAGACAAGCTGGGAAGCTGCCACGCCCGTATCACCGTTACGATTTACCGTACAGGAATCCATTGTTAATACCTGCTGTGTTCGATCCTCTCCTGCTACCCGCATACCGGAACTATCATTGTCTGACAGATTACTGTCTTTAATTTCAAGTGTTACTGTCTCTTTCGTTGAAATGACTGGAACAATGTAAAGACCGGAATTCTCTTCGTAAAAATCCTCTCCATCACTACCATCTGTATCTCCATTATGAGAGATATCTGCATTTTCGATAATAGCCTTGCCTGTACCTTCAATTACAATACCATTTCTATCATTGTAAGTGATGGTAGTGCCCTCAGTTTCACTACCATCGATTAAAGTTCCTTCGATACGAAGTGTTCCTTCTGTACGATAAATACCACCACCGCTATATGTTACATCTGGTGCAGTTTTATTGTACGAGATATCACCAGAATAAATCATAACAATCGCTGGTATTTCATCTTCTTTATATTCGCTAACGGCACCATTTTTACCATCTCCAATACTGATGCCTCCGCCTGTACCTGCTGATTCATTATGCGTAATTGAGCCACCATACATCTTGAAACTTCCCATATACATATAGATACCAGCACCACTGATTCTATCAGAAGTCTCCAGACATTCCGTTTTATTTTCTGTAAGTTGTCCTGAACGCATGACAACATCACCATAACCAGCCATACTTGCAATTGCACCACCAAGTGATGTATTACCAAGTGTCTTATTCTCTGCTATCGTTACACCATCAATCGTCAGAGTCGCATAATCATCTTCTAATTCATCTCTATCCAGACAGCCAATATACACAGCACCACCATATGCTTGTTTCATGCCTGTGCTAACGGCATCACCTATATCAGTACGGTCATCATTACTGGAAAATCCACCAGCAGCATTATTGGCAATTGTACCACCATTTAAGGTTGCTTTCCCTGAATCTAATAAAATGGCACCACCCTTAGACCACGCATAATTATACGTGATGCTGCCACCTTCCATTTTAAATTCTGCTTTTAAAGCATCACTACCATTGCTATCATATAACCAGATAGCAGCACCATGTTTTCCTCTATTGTTGGTGATTTCTCCCGATTTCATAACTAGAGAGGCATCCTGTACATAGATATTACCTCCGACATCACTATGTACATTTTGAATCACAGCACCTTCTATCACCGTTTTTCCGCTTGCAACAGTAAGGGCGCTTCCTTTACGAAAACTTCTTGCATCTGCATTTTCGATAATACAGCCTTCTCCTAAGATAACTGTTCCTTCTCCGCCAGTTTCTAAAATTCTACTTCTGCCATAGGTTCCCTCATTGTTCATGAGCGTATCCATATCCTGCCAGATTGCTCCGCCATCCAGAACAACGTTGGTAAGCTCTATTTCTGCATTGGCACCTGGTCTTAGATACACTACCGCAGAACCATCTGTAATTTTGCTAATATCTGCATCTATCACAAATGCCGTCTGTCCATCTGGCAAATATTCTGTATCACTTGTAAAGCGGAGCTTCTTTCCTTCCTGCGCAAATGCAATTACAGCACTTCCATTTACAGGCGCATCAAAGTCCTGTACTAAACGAAGTTCCAATATCGTCTTATTATCCAGACGATTCTCTGCTAGTACATTGCTTATTGCCTGCTCTACTTCTTCCCATGATTCTACCGCAATACTAATAGAATCTTCTGTCTCTATCGTATTGTCTGAAACAGACTCATCTCCTGTTCCTGGTTCATTGTCTGATACTGTTCCATCACCTTGTCCTGGCTCATTACCTGATACCGATCCATCACCTTGTTCTGGCTCATTACCTGATACCGATCCATCACCTTGTTCTGGTTCATTGCCGGATGTATCTCCACCTTCTGGCTCAGTCTCATTGCCTGACGTACTTCCATCTTCTGGCTCTGTTTCGTTGCCTGACGTACTTCCACCTTCTGGCTCTGTCTCGTTGCCTGACGTACTTCCACCTTCTGGCTCTGATTCATCGCCAGATGTATTTCCATCATCTACAATTATCCCTGTCAACGCCTGTATGCTTTCGGAATCCATGACAATCTGTTCTGCCATTATGTCCTCAGCTGCCAGTGCACTTTCTGGAATCATACTAAACAGAAGCAGCCCTGCCAGTACACCCGCACCTATTCTATGCAGCTTCTTTCTCATTATTTATACCTCCTGCATTTCTTCCAACATGAAAAATTTCCATTAACCTTTTTTATAAATTCTTGCCTCATATGCTGCTAATTTATTATCTGAAGCAGTCATAGGAAATACCTGTGTAAATTCATGAGACTTTGTATATGCCCTCTGTTCAGTCTCACCCAGGTTACAATCTATCACAAATTCTGTTCCTTCCAAAGTTCGTTTGTAAACAAAACGATTTTTCTTCTTATCCAGAACTTCAAAATTACCATATACAAGTGCTTTTTCACATTTTCTAAGCGCAATCAGCTCGCGATAAACATCCGTCATCTTTTCATTCACCGATTGTGTTAAGCCTTTATGATAATCTGGCTTCTTCTCATTCCAAGGTAACAGCACCCTACAATGCTCTCTCGTTCCTGCCACTACAATACGCAGTGCTTCCTCTGGAGACTTCTTCTCAAGCAACTCCTGATAATATCCTTTCGCTTCTACATCAGTAATCTGTTCCATAGATGTGAACTGATAATTCACCAATCCCATTTCATCTCCTTGGAAGATAAACGGTGTCCCCTTCAAGGTAAGCTGCATCACCGCCAGTAAAATCTCGATATTCTCCGTATGCTTTGGATTTGTACTAACTTTACTGACCATACGCGGATTATCATGATTATTATAAAACAATGACATCCAGCAGTTATTGCCATAATTGGTCATCCAATCAATCATGTAATCTCTATAGTAATTCAAATCATATGTATAATCATCAAAACGCACATGTCCCGGTGTCTCTAAATGGTCAAAAGAAAATACCATATCCAGTTCTTTTCTCTCTTCTCCTGTCAAAAGCTGACACATCTTCATTCCCACACCAGGTGTCTCGCCCACCGAAAATGCTCCATGTGGTCCAAATGCTTTTTCCTGTAATTCCTTTAAATATGTATGTAGGTTCGGCCCATAATAATAATTTTCAATACCTGTAAACCCCATCATATTACCAATGATAGGATTGCCTTCTGGTAGTCCTTTTTCTTTGGAAATGTAATTGATAACATCCAGCCGGAATCCATCTACGCCTTTATCCAGCCACCAGTTCACCATCTTGATAACATCTTCTCTGACATTAGCATTATCCCAGTTCAAATCCATCTGTTTCTTAGAAAAAAGATGAAGTGCATACACATCCTGTTTATCATAATAATTCCATGCAGAACCAGAGAAAAAAGAAGTCCAATTATTTGGATTATTCTGTCCACCATTTCCCTTTCTAAAAAAATAGTAATCGCGATAAGGAGATGTTTCATCCATCAAAGCTTCTTGAAACCACTTGTGCTCATCAGAGGTATGATTTACCACCAAATCCATAATCAGACGCATCCCTTTTTCATGAACTTTGGTAAGTAAAAGGTCAAAATCTTCCATTGTTCCAAACTCTGTCATAATCTTATGATAATCTCTGATATCATACCCGTTATCATCATTCGGAGAATCATAGATAGGGGAAAGCCACAGTGCATCTATGCCAAGTTCTTTTAAATAATCTAACTTACTGATAATCCCCTGAATATCTCCAATGCCATCACCATTCGCATCACAAAAACTCCTTGGATATATCTGGTAAAAAACTGCTTCCTTCCACCACTTTTGCGTAATCTTACCGCGACTTACAAACGGTACATCTTGTTCAGAATTAATCAGGTGCAACAGACAATCAAAGAAACCTTCTCCCAATTGCTTTTTTGTCAGATTTACCAATGTTTTTAATTTAAGATTTGCGACAAAACGATTGGTAATTGCTTTTTCAGAAATTCCAAGCTGTAATAACACTTTGTATATTGTATCGTGTCCAATCGGAGTAGCATAAAGTTCTCCTATTTTACTGTTTAAGTCCAGTATCTGCTTCTTTCCGTTCATCAATTTCCCTCACAATTTTCTCATACATATCTTCATCCAGTATATATTTATTGCGATAAATAATAAATCCAACCACAATGCAGATTAAAGGCAGAATCATCATGGCAATTTTCAGAATAAGAAGTCCCTCACTTGTCATATCTGCTGCCGTTTCTGCTTCCTTCATACCAGAAAGAATAACAACTGCTCCCGTAATTCCACTTGCTACTGCGCCACCCATTTTATTAATAAATGGTTGTAAGGATAAAGTAATACTGTCATTTCTTTTTTTAAATTTCCATTCGCCATATTCCACACTATCCGTTAAAAACATCAATATCATCAATTGAATAACTGCTTGTCCTATAAAAAGAATAACACCCGCAATACCGATAAACAGCATTGTGTTTGTTGGCGCAAAGAAGAAAATAAGATATCCTGACACTACCATTCCTGTTGCTAATGTATAAAGCGTTCTTCTAGGATACTTTTTGCTGATGATAGGAAAAACAGATAATGCTGTAATCTGCGAAACACCAAGAATTACGGCAAAAATCGAATACATTCCTTCATCCCCATATACATATTTAAAATAATATAATCCAAAACTTGTTGTTGTAGAATACCCTATCGTAAATAACGCCATAGAAACAGCTGCTACAAGTAATTGATCATTTTTAAAAATAATACTTATCAGTTCCTTAAGAGAAGTCTGTTCTGCTCTCTCTTTACGCTTTTCTTCTGATTCTTTTACCCCCAAAAGTGTAATACTCTGAAATGCACACATGATACAGACAAGAATAACAGCAAATGCAAAGTATCCTTTCTGTGCACTGCCAAGCAAATTTCCTAATCCCTCAGTTACTGGCACCACCAGTGCAACTACAAGAAACAGACCGATATTGGCACAGATTCTTGCTATAGAACCGATTTTTTCTCTTTCTTTCTGACTCTGGCTCAAGGACGGAAGCATTGACCAGTAGGAAATATCATTCATAGTATAACTAATGCCCCAGAATACATACGTGATACCAAATACAATAACAAAGGCTGTATCTTTCAATCCAAAATCCGCAAACAACAGCAGTGTCAGAATAGTGCTTAGCACTACCCCCGTTAAAATCCACGGTTTGAATTTTCCCCATCTCGTATGCGTATTATCTACAATAAGTCCCATAACAGGGTCATTAAACGCATCAAAGATTCTGGCTACTAAAATGATGGCAGTTACCCACCAGAGTACGCTTGTACTGAGATTCAGAATTTCTGTCAAATAGAACATAAGATACATACTAATTAACGTATACACCATATCCCTTCCTACAGTCCCAAGTCCGTATGTATAACGATTGCGATTTGAGTTCATAGCCTTCCTCCAATGTTATCATCCAAATTTATCTTTACCTATTAGTGTACCATATTTGCCTAACGGCTGACAACGAATTGTTGCTCTGTTATACCTTTAATACAACCGTCTAGCAAAACTTGCCTTACAAAAACATCAAGTTCTTTCTTTTCACATTATGCCGCATCTATGGTAGAATGATTTGTAAAGATGGTAGAAGAACGTAACAAGCAACATGACAGCAGTAAGGGGAAGAGAAGCATGAAACAGATTAAACTATACAGAGCAATGATTTTCATATATTGTATGCTTTTATCAGGATGTAATACCAATACAGAACCGGTGGTATCCCAGAATATTTCTGAAGAGATTATAGTGTCACAGGTGAGTGCAAATCAGATAGATTCAGAAAAACTGAATCAGACAGAAAATACAGTTTCAGAAATAGAAATACCGGAAGAAAATGTTTTACCAGACATACCAGAGGTTTCTCTTATCATGGTTGGTGATATTCTGCTGCATACTCCGGTAGAAGAAAGTGCAAGACAAGAAGATGGTACCTATAATTTTGATGCTATATTTGCAAATGTAACAGAAGAAGTACAGTCTGCTGATTTGGCACTTGTAAATCAGGAAGTTATTATAGGTGGTGAAGAACTTGGTATATCCGGTTATCCAGCATTTAACGCACCGTATGCGATAGGTGATGCTTTGGTTAATGCAGGATTTGATATCATTTGTCATGGGACAAATCATGCCTTAGATAAAGGAAAACAGGGCTTGCTCAATTGTTTATCTTTTTGGGAGGAACAATATCCAGAGATTGATGTGCTTGGTGTGCATGACTGCGCAGAAGAACAGGACGAGGTTTATACTATTGAACAAAATGGTATCCGTATAGCAATCTTGAATTATACATACAGTACGAATGGTATTCCAATGCCTGCAGATATGCCATATGCAGTAGATATGCTGGAAGAAGAAAAAGTAATTGAAGATATTAGAAAGGCAGAGGAGCAAGCAGATTTTACCATTGTATGTCCTCATTGGGGAACTGAGTATGCACTTGACATTTCTTCTATGCAAGAAAAGTGGACAGACATCTTTCTTTCAAACGGAGTTGATATGGTACTTGGAACACACCCTCATGTGATTGAGCCAATAGAGTGGGTTATCGATGAAGAAACAGGGCATGAAATGTTAGTTTATTATTCACTTGGTAATTTTGTAAACTGGACATCCAGCAGTGGAGAAGGGATTGCTAACCGTATGGTAGGTGGAATGGCAAGAATAATACTGACACAGGATGAAACAGGAAAGGTTTATATCAAAGAGAGCGGTGTAGATGCTCTTGTGTGTCATCTCGAAGATGGAATAAACGGTGTAACAGTATATTTTCTCTCGGATTATACAGAAGAACTGGCAGAGAAAAATCGTATTATAGAACAAGATCCAGCTTTCTCATTCCAGTATTGCAAAGAATTGTGTGAAAAAGTTTGGGACAAATCATTTTATGAATACATTTTGCCATAGTAGCTCTTATCTGCTTATTCTGATATTATGATATATACAGTTGTGAGCAGATAAGAAACTAAAAGTCATATCTAAAACGTATTATTTTTTGAGCGAATATGCAGTTACTTCTTGTACCATAGTATCTAACATTGTTTGAAGTAATATTGCATCTTCTTTCGTATACTCGCCAATAATAGCAAGTGCAGTAGTACCATCAAAGCTGGCAGCAGATATTTGCATAGCCGGCTTTTTCTTTAATGGTCCGCCAAAGATGCCCGCATCTGGACGCAAACCATCTAATGTCAATAAATCACAAGAAATATTTCCCAGATTTGTAAGTCCAATAGAAAAGCTGCCATACACTTTTGCCCCTACCTGCAGGATGAGCCACATAGGAAGTGTGCGTGCTGCGCCATGTACCAAGGGCATTCCTTCTAAGCCTGCCAGAGGATTTTCTTTGGCAGCGTGCGTCTGTTTTACAATTTGTGAAAGTGTATCTGAGAAAGTGTTGGCAATGCCATGTTCTAATGTAGTAGGAAGTGTACCAGACATATTGCAAAGACCTTCCGACGCACCAATGTGACAATGCTGGCGTAAGTCCATCATAGACATAACACTCATGGGAGCAGATGCTTCGATTCCAGGAAGTGTAGCATATGCGCGATAGCAAGCAGTTAACAAAATATCATTGATGGTGGCATTTTCTGTTTTGGCGCGGTTATGTACAGTTTCCATAATAGACGCAGGAATATATTGTCTTACCATGTGAAGGGAACCTGTCTCTTCGCTTGGAAAAGGAAAACAGGATTTTACTTTAGAGATGGGGTTTCTCATTAAAGAGACATACTCCTTGTGGGTAAGTTTTTCGTAGATTTGTTCTGGAGCGCGATTTCCATTTTTGATATTGAGGCTATTCTTGTTGCCTGTATGTAAAAGTAGTTGGTATGCATCAAAAATTTTAGATAATAAATATTTTCCATCAACACCATCTACGCAGAGATGGCTAATAGCTATTGCAACGGCAAAGTCATTGTGACCTTCTGCCAAAGTACAGTGAAGCTGCGTTTTGTTAGTGGGCGCAACTGGCTTTAACGAAGCGCTTATAGCAACATCCATCGGATTATCTATATCCGTAATATAGGTAAAATAATCGCAGGTATCGTATTCTGAATTGATGTTCCAGTAGGAACCAAAATTACCAGGAATAAAAGAAGAGTGCAAAATATCTACACTATCAATGACTGCTTTTGTAGCCTGGCATAAAATATCCATTTGCACTGCGCCTGTATAATGCAGAATGAAACGTATCGTATTATCGTTAAAATTATGAGCAACATATTGCATTCTTTCCCCAGTTCCCGCTGGTATTATAGTATCCTTTTTCATAATATAATTCCTTCTCATCAATCTAAGTACTGGATAAATCCAACATAAAAGAATACCTACATTATAGACCAAGGTCAATAAATTAAGCAACTGACATTAGTATGATAATACTTTCTTATCTGTTAATATCTATTATGTTTATTTGTATCTTGCTTTTTATTTTATGCGCTGGGTACTCTTTTCAGAAAAATGTTAGTATTTCTTAGTAGCTGATTTTGATGGTACGCAACCGTCGAAGCACTGTTTGAGTATTACAAAAAATAGCAGCATATGTATGGCGCGACGATAACCTTATTTGGCGTTTTCTAAATGAAGCATTCG
>JAFUQM010000033.1 GCA_017472325.1 Lachnospiraceae bacterium | reverse complement strand
CAACAATTTGAGAAAAAGAATTTCTAATGGACTAAACAAAGACGATAATCTTATGCATATGATCCTGATAGGGCAGTTGGGTAAATACGTAGACGAGAGCACAGCTACATCTAGTGAAGTTTCAGCTATGGAGTTACTTGATAAGGCGTTTGAAATTATTGAGGAAGTTAACGAGAGAATTGTTTCGCGTTGCGTTATGCTTGAATGTAGAAATTGTTCCGAGACAGATAAAAAAGAAGAAATGGAGAGTCGTCAGAAATTACATAAAATTTATATCGATTATGGATTTAAACCATTACAGGATGATGGGGAATTAACTCAATACTATAAAATAATTTAAAATTATTCACTATAAAGAGAAAGAAGATCTAAAAAGGTCTTCTTTTTTTGTCCAGTTTCTCCAAATTTCATGTTACACATGATTTGCGAGATGGTTGTATTTCAGTCCATATAATAGTATAATTTGAATAGTTCGTAATATTTCGTAACACGGAGGCTTGAATTATGTACCGGATAGCAATACAGGAAGCAAAGATAGGAATGGTGCTTGCAGAAGCAGTTGTGGATGTAGAGACACAGAAATTATTATTAAGCGCAGGACAAGTGTTAAACCGTAATATTATTTCAAAACTGGAAGAGCGGGGAATCGCTTTAATATCTGTGGCAGATATTTATTCTTTACAGATTAATCCAATTGATAAAATGCAGGAAACATTAAGAGATTCCTACCATGCAACAATTTCCAAGTATGCGTCTACGCAGATTGCAGGTAACAAACGGGATGATATTCCGCAGATTGTAAAAAAGATGCACATCTTAATCGAGAAGATTTGTAGAGATGATGTGATTTTGAATTACTGCCTTGAGATGCGTATGGTAAGAGAGAAAAATCTATATGAAAAGTCTCTTCATACATCTGTTTTTGCAGGACTTTTAGCAGGTGCTTATGGTTGCAGTATGGAAGAAATGTATGACATTATGGTAGGTGGGCTTTTGCATGATAGTGGTTGCCTGGAGATGTTTTTTTTGATAGGAAAAGAACAGAAAACACCACAGGAAGAACTGCTATGGAAGGAACATCCGACATACGGATATTATTTTGCAATTCAAAATCACCTGTCTAGAGAAATGGCAGAAATCATACAATATCATGAAGAAAAATATAATGGTACAGGTTATCCGAAGCAGCTAAAAGGAGAAGAGATTCCTCTAGGTGCTAGAATTGTAGCAATATGTGCTAACATTACAGAGAGCCTTGTATATCAAGGCATGAAACCATATGAAGCATTGGAATTTATCTATGGAACGAGTGGTGTTTATTTTGACGCAGGACTTGTGAATCTTTTTGTTGGCAGTGTTGCATTGTACCCGATGGGAGCAATGGTTAGATTGTCTACAGGAGATGTTGGCGTTATTACAAATATTCGTAAAAATTATGGTGCAAGACCGGTTGTCAGTGTATATTACAATAGCTTCAATAAACCATTATCGACAGCTAAAGAAGTTGATCTAGGCGAACAGAGAACGGTTTTTATTGAGGAAATATTAGGATAAATTCTGAAATATGGGAGAAAACAGGATGAAGACTTTATTTTCCATAGGGGAAGCATTAATTGAATTTATGCCGGAACAGACTGGTGTGTCTATGAAACATGTGACAAGCTTCAAGCCAGCAGTGGGTGGCGCACCAGCAAATGTGTGTGGAGCGTTTGCGAAGTTAGGCGGAGTGGCAAAGATGATTACTCAGCTTGGTGATGATGCATTCGGAGATAAGATTGTAGATGAATTTAAGCGCAATGGAATTGGATGTGAGTATGTGTTTAAAACCCCAAAAGCGAATACTTCACTTGCGTTTGTAGCATTGCAGGATAATGGAGATAGGGAATTTACCTTTTTTAGAAATCCGGGAGCGGACATGCTTCTAGGGGCTGAAACCATTCAAAAAGAATGGTTTATAGATGGGTATGTACTTCATTTTTGCTCCGTGTCCTTGGGAGATTTTCCAATGAAAGAAGCGCATAAACGTGCAATTCAATATGCGCGTGAACAACATATGTTAATTAGTTTTGACCCAAATCTAAGACCAGCATTGTGGAGCAGTAAGGAAGCTATGATACAGGCAGTTAGAGAATTTATTCCGTTGTCTGATGTGGTGAAGGTTTCCGAAGAAGAATTGGAACTGATTACCGGAGAAACGGAAATGGAGGCGGGTATCGCCAAACTATTTTGTGGCGATGTAAAGCTGGTATTGTATACAAAAGGTGCAGACGGTGCAAAGGCGTATACCAAGTACAATAAGGCAGACGTAGTAGGAATTCCAGTAAAGGCAGTGGATACAACAGGTGCAGGAGACGGTTTTATTGGTGCTTTTTTGTACAGGCTGTGCGAAGATGGTGTGACTGTGGATAATATAAATGATATGAGCGAAAAACAGTTAAAAGAATATCTTTCTTTTGCGAATCTATTCTGTAGTAAAAGTGTACAAACGAAAGGTGCGATCATATCGTACCCAACAATAAATGAAATGGAGGGTAACACATGATTCCTTATGAAAAACTGAATAAAATAGCATATGGTGGAGATTACAATCCAGAACAGTGGCCAGAAGAAATCTGGGAAGAAGATATGAGACTCTTTGCACTGGCAGGGATTGATATTGTAACACTCAATGTTTTTTCTTGGGCGGCACTTCAGCCAGATGAGGCGCATTATGATTTTTCCAAATTGGATAAAATTATGGAATTTGTGAAGAAAAACAACTTAAAAGTGTGTATGGCAACAGCTACGGGAGCGCATCCGGCATGGATGGCAAAGAAATATCCAGATATTCTTCGTGTAGACTTTGAAGGCAGAAAGAGAAAGTTTGGTTTCAGACATAATTCTTGTCCAAGCAGCCATACATATCGCAAATATGCGCCGATGCTTGCAGGGAAAATTGCAGAACGTTATAAAGACTATGACAACATTGTTATGTGGCACATTTCGAACGAATTCGGTGGAGAATGTTATTGTGAAAACTGTGAAAAGGAATTCAGAGTTTGGTTACAGAAGCGATATGGTACACTGGATGCTTTGAATACAGCATGGAATACAGCATTTTGGGGTCATACCTTTTATGCATGGGATGAAATTGTTGTACCTGATATGAGAAGTGAACACTTTGAAGTAGAGCGTACTGTATTTCAGGGGATTTCTCTGGATTATAGAAGATTTATGTCTGATGCCATGTTGGATTGTTATATTCTTGAATATGATGCAATTAAAAAATGGATACCAGATGCAGCAATTACAACAAATCTGATGGGATTTTACAAGCCGCTTGACTATTTTAAATGGGCAAAATATTTGGATTTTGCATCATGGGACAACTATCCAAGAAGCGGCGCGTCTTATGCAAACATAGCGATGTCGCATGATCTTATGCGTGGTATTAAGCAGGGTGAGCCTTTTGCATTAATGGAACAAACACCAAGTGTAACAAACTGGCACCCATACAATGCGTTAAAAAGACCAGGGGAAATGCGTCTGTTAAGCTATCAGGCAGTGGCACATGGAGCGGATACCGTGATGTTTTTCCAGATGAGAAGAAGCATTGGTGCCTGCGAAAAATATCATGGTGCAGTCATTGACCATGTCGGAACAGAAAATACCAGAGTATTCCGCGAACTTACAGAGCTTGGCAAAGAACTTGAGGTGATAGGTTCCCGTACCTTTGGCAAAAAGACAGATGCTAAGGTTGCTATTGTAATGGACTGGGATAACTGGTGGGCAATAGAATATTCTGCGGGTCCAAGTGATGACTTAAAATATAGAACAGAGCTGGAACGCTATTACGAGACATTGCGTAATATGAATTATGATGTAGATATTATTTCACCAGAAGATAATCTAGAACAGTATCAATTGGTTATTGCACCTGTATGGTATATGGTAAAAGGTGAGGATGATGAGAAGGTACGCAGTTTTGTGAAAAATGGCGGCAGATTCTTAACAACCTTCTTTAGTGGTTTTGTACAGGAAAATGATCTTGTTACCATTGGCGGATATCCAGGAAAACTGAGAGATATTCTTGGAATCTGGGTAGAGGAAGAAGATGCGCTGCCACCAGAGAAAACCAACAGCTTCATGTATAAAGGAACGCAGTATCCAGCAACACTTTTATGTGACCTGATGCACTTAGAAGGTGCAAAACAGGTGGATGAAGCAGGCTATGAAGATGACTTCTATAAAGGCATGCCAGTATTGACCGTGAATGAATTAGGTGAAGGAAAGGCATATTATGTAGGAACTGCTTCTAATGAAGCGTTCTATAGAACATTCCTGGCGGATATTTGTAGTGAAGCAGGCATATCACCTGTGCTTGTAACACCGGATGGTGTAGAGGTAACAAGTCGTGAAGATGCAAAAGAACGACTGATTTTCCTGTTAAATCATAATGATAAAGAAGCAACCGTAACGCTACCATTTGCGGCAGAGGATATTATAGCAAAACAGGAGTACGAGGCAGGAGACCTTGTGCTTGCTGCGAAGGACGTTAAAATTCTTGCGATAAAATAATGTAAGGTATTCCCTCTTTCAAAAGTGATTCTATGTTTAACCCAATAGGATAGCTTACGAAGCGTATTTACGTTTCGTATTTTAAGTGTATTTGGGTAAAATGACTACGAAAGAGGGAATTTTTTTGTGGATTTTGGAAACCTTTTTTTGCAAAAAGTCTAAAGTCTTTTCCAAAATATCCGATACACATAGTAAGAAAATAGTTCACTCATGGAAGGAGGAGCTTATTATGCGTATTGAAGCTTATACACAGATACAGCAGATGTATAAAACAACAGCTGTGAACAAAAGTCAGAAGACAACTGCGACAAGAAAATCAGACCAGCTTCATATTTCCAGTTTTGGAAAGGATATCCAGACTGCGAAACAGGCTGTAGCAGGGAGTGCAGATATCAGAGAAGAAAAGGTAGCTCCACTCAGAGCTAGTGTAAAGGATGGAAGCTATAACGTAAGTGCGGATAGCTTTGCAGACAAATTGCTGGCCAAATATGAAGAAATGAGGTAATCCCAGTGGCGAGTTTAATGGAAAGTTTAATGGATATTTTGGATAAAGAAAATTCAGAATACCAGGAACTGCTGGGATTATCACTCCAAAAAACGCCGATTATTGTATCCGGCAACTTAGAAGCATTACAGAAAATCACGGATGAAGAACAGAACGTCATAAACAGAATTGCTCATTTAGAGCAGCTGAGGCAGGAAAATATAAAGGATATTGCCAACGTTATTAACAGGGATGTTAACACTTTAAAATTAAAAGATTTGATTCAGATGCTCGAGAGCAGACCAGCAGAGCGGAATAAGCTTGCTGATATTTATGATCGGCTCAGCGATACAATGAAGAGAATGGTGCGTGTGAATGAACAAAACAGGGAGTTGATTCAGAATGCACTTGAGATGGTTGAGTTTGATATGAACCTGATACAGAGTCTGAGAAAGGCACCTGAGACGGCAAACTACAACAAAGGAGCGTACAGTGCGGGTAGTACTGTGGGCAGAACGGCAGGAAGATTCGATGCCAGACAATAATCCCGAAACGAGGTGAATATCATGCCACTGATGGGCAGTTTATACGTAGGAACATCCGGCTTACAAACAAGTCAGAACGCATTAAATACAACAGCACATAATATGTCTAATCTGGACACCAAGGGGTATGTAAGACAGCAGGTTCTGTTAGGAACCAGGGAATACAATACCCTGTCTGTGAGCGCCTCTGCTATTTCTAACAAGCAGATTGGTCTGGGCGTTGTTTATTCAGCAACAAGAGAAGTAAGAAGTCAATTTTTAGATTTAAGATATAGAAGAGAATCTGGCAGAAGTTCTTTCTACGAGGTTTCTGCTAATGCGTTGGATGAAATCCAGGATTTGATTGGTGAAATGGATAAAGTATCTTTTGCGGAAGCATATGATGGACTTTGTACAGCAGTAGAAGAACTTGCAAAGTATCCGGAAGATACTGTAAATCATGGATTGCTTGTACAAAAAGCGTCTGTATTTATTGAAAGAGCCAATGCGGTTTACCAGGGGTTGATGGACTATCAGGATGATTTAAATCTGGAAGTTGCAAATATGGTGAAGACCATTAACGACTATGGTGAACAGATTAATGAAATAAATAATCAGATTATGAATATTGAAGTCGGTGGAACAGAACACGCAAACGATTTGCGTGATACACGAAATCTTTTATTGGATGAGCTTGCTCAAATGGTTAACATTGATACAAAAGAAGACGTGGATGGCTACTTGACTGTTAAAATAGAAGGTAACGATTTTATCAAACGTGGTCTTGTATATGAGATTGGAATACAGGCAGACGTGAATACAGGATACTATACACCATTCTGGGTTAGCAATGCTCAGTCTTATGTGAATGCAGATGGTGTTACATTATATCACATCGAAGGCTCGGAAGTATTTAATCTACATGAAAAAATATCCTCCGATTTGAATACAGATATTGGAAGCCTGAAAGCTACATTGTTAGCAAGAGGTGACCATCATGCAACATATAAAGATTTAGAAGATGTAGATGCATATAACAGAGATATTGCACAATCTCTGATGATGAATGTGGAAGCAGAATTTGACCAGTTAGTGCACTGCATTACATCTAAGATGAATGAGATTATAGGAGAAGGCGGATATCCAGCATTGTTCCAGAAGGTGTCAGAATCAGACTTATGGACAACAGGAAATATTATGCTGAATCCAGATTTGGTAAAAGAATCTGCACTGTTAAAGTTTATCAAGGATGACAATAGTGTGGATTATGAATTAACACAGAAGCTGCAGGATGCTTTCAAGGAAGAGATATATTCTTTGAATCCAAACGTAGCAACTGTTGCAAACTTTGTAGGTTACTATTCAAACCTGGTGGACCAGATAGGTAACAATGGTTCTATTTATAACGATTTGGTACAGTACCAGCAGTTAACAGTAACAGAAACTGAGAATGCAAGACAGCAGATTATGGGTGTATCTTCGGATGAAGAATTGACGAACATGGTAAAATTCCAGAACGCATTCAATGCATCTAGCCGATACATCAATGTTGTTGATGAGATGTTAGAACATATCATCAATACACTTGGAATGTAAACGTAAAGGAGTGAGAGCGTATGCCATCACAATTTTTTGGATTAAATATTGCATATACGGGACTGACAGCTGCCAATGCTGCATTAAATACAACTGGCAATAATATATCTAATGTAGAGACAGAAGGATACAGCAGACAGCAGGTTACACAGGAAGCATATGATGCACTTCGTACTTTTACAACATATGGTTGCGCTGGTGCCGGTGTAGAGACAATCGCAATTGAGCGTATCAGAGACGAATTTTATGATGTAAAATACTGGAACAACAATGCAAATCTTGGTGAATACGAAGTAAAGCAATACTATATGGAAACCGTTCAGAATTATTTTAAAGATGATGAGACAATGGATGGTTTTAGTACAATTTTTGAACAGATGTCTACTATGTTGGTAGAGGTCCAGAATAATCCTGGGGATGAATCTGTAAAAGCGCAGTTTATCGGATATGCCAATACATTAACAGAGTACTTTAATGGTATGTCAGGTAATCTTACGAATATGCAGCAGGATGTGAACTCAGAGATTAAAGTACAGGTAAATAGAATTAATTCTATTGCACAAGAACTTGCAACATTAAATAAACAGATTAATACAGTGGAACTAGAAGGCATCACAGCTAATGAACTTCGTGATAAACGAGCAGTTTTGATTGATGAACTTTCCCAAATTGTAGATGTAACAACAACAGAAACACCAATTATTGACAAGCGTACAGGCTATCCAAGTGGTGCGAATACATTTGTTGTAAAAATCGCAGGCGGACAGACTTTGGTAAATACCAATGATTATTATTCATTGAAGTGTGTTTCCAGAACTTCCGAACAGAGGGTGAACCAGTCTGATGCAGATGGATTATACAATATTGAATGGTCCAATGGACTGGAGTTTGATATGTATGGAAGCAGTACTGGAGGCAAATTAAAAGGTTTGATTCAGATGCGTGATGGTAACAATGGTGAGCGGTTCCACGGAACAATTAGTGAAATCGGAACAACCACGATAGATAGTGATATTTATGATACTGTTACCATTCAGGCAGAAGCAAGTTATCTGTTAGATTTAAATAAATGTGTGTTATCTCATACAGGTGGAACGATTAACCTCGGTAATCAGCTCTTTACATATTCTAGCTGGGAATTTGATTCTACAACGAACAAATATACATTCTATCTTAACAGAAGCGAGAATGAGAATATTGTAAATGCGAGCCGACTTGGCAGAGAAGCTACAGTAGGACAATCGATTGATTATCAGGGTATTCCTTACTACATGGAGCAGATGAATGAATGGGTAAGATGCTATGCAAAAGCATTTAATGACATTCTTTCGGAAGGTATCGATGCGTATGGTAAAGCGGGTACACCTCTTTTTGTGGCAAATCATGCGACAGATGAAGGACAGTATAAATTTACAGAGGCAGAAGACGATGTTATTACTACAACATCCGACAGTTATTATCTTCTGACAGCGAAAAATTTTAGTATCTCATCTGAGATTATAAAGGATACAGGCTTGTTAGTAACATCAACAGCCAGCATTGATGAGGAATCCAATTCGGACATTGTAGATAAATTAATTCAGTTAAAATCAGATATATCCATGATGAGTTTCCGTGGATGTACGGCAAGTCAGTTCTTACAATGTGTGTTATCTGATGTCTCACTCAATGCTCAGAGAGCAGAAACATTTGAAAAAAACTATATGAATATTTCATCTAGTATTGATAATCAGAGAATTGCAATTTCGGGTGTAGATAATGATGAAGAAGCACTCAATCTTGTAAAATATCAGAACGCATATGAGCTTGCATCTAAGATGATACAGACACTGACAGAGATTTATGACAGACTGATATTACAGACAGGCGTATAAAATGCAGTAAGGAGGTAATGAAATGCGTATTACCAATAAAATTATGCAGAACAATTCACTTTACAATTTGAATAATAATAAAATTCTGCAGGATAAATTAAATACACAGATGTCCACATATAAGAAAATAACAAAACCTTCGGACGATCCGGTTATTGCCATCAGAGCGCTGAGACTTCGTAGTACTTTAAGTGAAGTAACACAGCTTTATGAGAAAAATATTCCAGATGCTGCCAGTTGGTTAGAGGTAACAGAAGGTGCTATTTCTTCTATTACTGATATTGTGGAGGACTTAATTGATAAAACACGTGATGGTTCTAATGGTAAATTAGAGACCAACGACAGACTTAAAATTGTAGAGCAGATGAAATCACTTCGTGACGAGATTTATGCGACAGGTGATGCGGATTATGCAGGAAGAAGTTTGTTTACAGGATACCGTACAGGTACAAAACTTCGTTTTCAGGAAGACACAACAGCACACTATAAGATTACAGAGAGTCTGACAAAAGCTGCTATCGATACTATTATGTATGTTGATAAAGCTGGTATTGAAGCTGTAAATACAACTAATTATGACACAACTGTCATTACAGAACAGCAGATTAGCTCTGCAAACATAGACAGGATTCGTCTGGCATATGGGGAATTAGATGATGTTATTCCGACATTTACCTATGTAGATGATAATGGTACGACACAGACAATTACACCAACAGTGTCTTCTTCAACAGACCAGGCATATCGTGATATGGCAGCAGTAAATGCTGGCAATCCAGTAGAGGAAAAGGCTATTTTTATTGCAGAGACTGGGGAAATGCTGTTGAGTGATTCTCTAAGTGAGAAGCTGCAGGCATTATCTAAGACAGCAGAAATTTCTGTCACATATGAGAAAACGAATTGGAATAGAGGCAATCTTAGACCTGAACATTATTTTGTGTGCGAAGATTTTACCAACAATATGGTATATGAAACACCTTCTAGTGAACAGGAAATAGAATATTCTGTAGGATTTAACCAGAGATTGCGTATCAACTCTACTGCTGGTGAAGTATATACACATGACATTGGTAGAGATGTAGATGAATTAGTCAAATTGTCACAACAGGTAATTGATTTGGAGAGTCTCGTAAGTACATTAGAATCTGTTGTTGAAGCAGAAACTGATGAGACGAAAAAGATAGCAGCACAGAAAAATCTGGATGCCGCTAATAAAGCATTGACGTTACTGCGTGATGAGCAATTACAGTTTGCATTTGAAAATGGCATTACAGCTATGCAGGGATACTTAGAACAGACAACACTGGCAATTACAAACTGTGGTACAAGAAGTGCCAGATTAGAGCTGGTAGAAGCAAGATTACAGACACAGCAGACATCTTTTAAATCATTGGTATCTGAAAATGAAGATGTTGATATTACAGAAGTTGCAATTCAGTTTGAGAGTTCACAGACCGCATATAATGCTGCTCTTATGGCAACTGGTAAGGTTGTGCAGAATTCTTTGCTGGATTTCCTGTAAAATTATCTTGAAGTGGCGGGTTACTACATAAAGAAGGAGACAATTATGGAGATTAATACAAGAATTTTTGGTAAGATTAATATTAGTGATGATAAATTAATTCATTTTCCAAATGGTATTATCGGTTTTGCAGATTTAAAAGACTTTGCATTGATTCATGACGAGGAAAAAGGAGATAATGGTGGAATTCGCTGGCTGCAGTCAGTACAGGAACCAGCGTTTGCAATGCCTGTAGTGAATCCTCTTTCGGTATGTACGGATTACAATCCAGAAGTTGAGGATGAACTTTTGAAACCACTTGGTAATATGGGAGCAGACGATATGCTTGTGCTCGTTACAATTACAGTTCCATCTGATTTGACAAAGATGACAGTGAATTTGAAAGCACCATTTGTTATCAATGCGAATAACAGAAATGCAGCCCAGATTATTGTAGAAGGTGAACAGTATCAGGTGAAGTTCCCGGTATACGAGATTCTGCAGAAAACACAGAAGGCGGGTGAATAACATGCTGGCATTAACAAGAAAAAAAGGGGAAGCTATTGTTATTAATAATAATATTGAGCTGACTGTTTTAGAGATTAAAGGTGACCAGGTTAAAATTGGTATTACGGCTCCGAAGGAAGTGCCAATTTATCGTAAGGAAGTGTATGTTCAGATTCAAGAAGCGAATAAAGAAGCTATGAATACGGACGGATTGGACGCATTAAAAAAATTATTGGGTTAATGTAATAAAAAAATATAAGAAATTTGTAAAAATGTTTATAGTTCGCTATAAACATTTTTTGCTTTATTGCCGATATACACACTAGAAAAGTCTGATTATAATATATTATATACAGACGCGAAATAACTAATTAACTTTATATATCACACGGAGGTGATTACAATGGCAATAGAACCATTAGGAAGTGTTATGACTTATCAGGCACAGACAGTGCAACCTACATCACAGTCAAAGGTGACAGTAGACAAACCAGCCGCTGAATACACGGAAGGAACAGCGCAGGGGAATGCTCCAGTTGTTGATAAGAATACTGCTGTTGTATCTCATGCAACAGAAAAGGGTGACCAGGGTAGTGCGCAGCAGCAACAACCACAGCAGGCAAATGAGCAGATTCGCAAAACAGTAGAACAGCTCAATAAAAAGATGCATAATTCAGAAGCTATTTTTGGTATTCATGATGAGACAAACAGAGTTACGATCAAGATAGTAGATAAAGAAACAAAAGAAGTAATCAAAGAACTTCCACCAGAGAAGACATTAGATATGATTGCAAAAGCATGGGAACTGGCAGGAATTCTTGTGGATGAGAGAAGATAGGAGGGCGACACTATGCCAATGCGTGTAAGCGGAATGTTTTCCGGTATGGACACAGAGACAATTATTTCGGAATTGGTGGCTGTACGCCAGACAAAAGTAGATGATTTGAAGAAAGCGCAGACAAAGCATGAGTGGAAGCAGGATGCGTGGAAAGAATTAAATACAAAGATTTATGATTTGTTTTCAGGCACATTAGATACTCTTACATATGAATCTTCCTATGCCAAGAAGAAAACAACAGTATCGAATCCTAATGTTGCAAGTGTTATTACAAGTGACAACGCTATGAACAGTGTGCAGTCTTTAAAAATCGATAAATTGGCAACAACCGGTTATATGACTGGTGGTGAGATGAAAGCCGGTACAACATCATCTACCACGATGAAGGATTTGTTTGATACGGATGTTTTTGGTGCTGATGGTACTGCTAAGATTAAAGTAAAGATTGGGGATAAAGAACGAGAAATTACATTAAATGCATCAAGTAAGGTGTCGGATGTAGTAAACCAATTAAAGAAAACTGGCTTAAATGTAAATTATGATACAGCAACAAATCGTATGTTCATTGGTTCTTCTGCGTCAGGTGAGAAAAATGACTTTACGATTTCTTCAGATGATACGTTGGGCAGTCAGGTACTTGATAAGCTTGGTCTTTCTGCAAGTGCAGGTGCAGTGAAGAAAGACGGACAGAATGCAGAGATTATATTAAATGATGCGAAGTTTGTTTCTGATAAAAATACATTTGACATTAATGGTATGACAATTACTTGTCTTGATGAAACAAAAGGTTCGTCGGTTACATTGACAACACAGGAAGATACAAGTGGTATCTATGATATGATTAAAGACTTTATCAAAGAATACAGTGCTTTAATCAACGAAATGGATAAATTATACAATGCAGAATCTGCAAAGGGATATGAACCACTGACAGATGAAGAAAAAGAAGCATTGAGTGAGACAGAAGTAGAAAAATGGGAGACAAAGATTAAAGATTCTCTGTTCAGACGTGATTCT
Source organism: Lachnospiraceae bacterium (assembly GCA_017472325.1). Lineage (GTDB taxonomy): Bacteria > Bacillota > Clostridia > Lachnospirales > Lachnospiraceae > RGIG4733. The sequence goes on along the minus strand of JAFUQM010000033.1, from coordinate 10,613 downwards.
ACACTTAGTTCAGTATCTTCTGCTATGAGAGAGATTATGAGTTCTGGATTTGAAGTTGGTGGTAAGACAATGTATCTGTCTGATTTTGGTATTGAGACATTAGGATACTTTGATGCTCCAGATAACGAGAAGCATGCATATCATATCAATGGTGACGAAGATGACAGCAATGTAAAGAATAAGACAAATGATTTGATGGCTGCTATCAGCAAAGATCCTGATCAGGTTGTGAAGTTCTTTACCCAGTTATCAAAAGGCTTAAAGAGCAAGCTGGATGATCTGATGAGACGTACAGATTACAGCAGTATGTATACCGTATACGAAGATAAAAAGATGAAAGAAGAGTATGACGAATATACAAAGAAAATAGCTGAAGCAGAAGAAAAACTCTTAGACTATGAGAGTAAATGGTATAAGAAATTTTCAGCTATGGAAACAGCAATGGCGAAGATGCAGTCAAATGCAAGCGCGATTACTGGACTGTTGGGAATGTAGGAGGCTGATAAAAAATGGCGTTAAATAATGCATATTTGCAGCAGTATAATAATAGTAAAGTTTTGACTGCTTCACCAGCGGAATTGACATTGATGCTGTATGAAGGCGCTATCAAATTTTGCAATATCGCAATTGTTGCAATAGAGCATAAGGATATGCAGAAAGCGCACACCAATATCATTAAGACAGAGAGAATTATTTCGCATTTCCGGGTAACATTAGATATGAAATACCCAGTTGCACAGGACTTTGAGCGAGTGTATGTATATCTTGAAAAGCGTCTGGTGCAGGCGAACATGAAAAAAGATAAAGAGATTCTGGAGGAAGTGTGTATGCATCTTCGTTCCATGAGAGATACATGGAAAGAGGTTATGCGTGCGAATGGAAAGGCGTTATAACGATATGATGAATAATTATCTAAAGATATTAGAAGAAAGCCTGATAAAGAAAAATACGATATTGGATAAATTGCAGGAATTAAGTGATAAGCAGTGGGTGATTTTGAATACCACTCCGGTAGCGTTAGAAGATTTTGATAAGTGTGTCGATGAGAAAGATGCTTTGCTTGGCGATTTATCAAAATTGGATGAAGGCTTTGATACGTTATACGAGAATATCAAAAATGGACTTCTGGATAACAAAGAACAATATAGTGTACAGATTAAGACATTGCAGCAGTTGATTCAGAAGATTATGGATAAGAGTGTTTCCATTCAGGCACAAGAGAGTCGCAATAAAGATATGGTAACAGCCTACTTTAAAAATCAGAAGCAAAGTTTTGGTGATGGAAGAAGGTCATCAAAAGCAGCGCTTGATTATTATAAGAGTATGAATAAATCCAATGTGATACAACCACATTTTATGGATCAGAAGAAATAGAATAGTATGTGTAAAAGATAAGGAAGTGTTGCTCGATAAATGAGAGATTATCGTGTACACTTCCTTTTTTTATCATTGCATCAGTGAATCAGTAACAATGCGAAGCATGGTTGTGAGACGTTGTCGGTAAGAATGATGCTGTTTTACCTTTTGATAGCCGTTGTTTGCAATTTCCATACGGATATCGTCATGTGTAAGATAATAAGCGACCTTTTCCTTTAAGTCAGATAGACTCTCATAGCAATCTAAATCTTTGCCAAGTTCAAAGTATTCAGGAATTTCGGTCTGGTAATTGCTTAGCAGGAAACCACCACAACCTAGAATGTCCCAGATACGCAGTGATAAGCCGCTTTGAATGGATTTAATTGTAATGTTTAAGTTAATCTTACTGCAGTGAAATACTTTTGGCATCTCGGTCAGCGTAGAAATACCATTGCGACATATTACATTATGTAAACTGTCAGTGCTGCCTCTGGTGTAGAGTGTAACTGGAAAATGCTGTGCCAAAGTATTTAATACCTGAATCCGTTCGGCTTCCGCAGTCGCAAATCCCAAATAATAGTTGGCAGCCACATAAGCATCTGTATTGGTATATGCTTTTGGAACAGAAAGATAATTAACATCTGCAGTTTTTAAGGTAGATATTAGATTAGTGTCTGTAAGTTCTTCTAAAAAGTTATATCCATAAACCTTTAACTGTGCCTGTACAATTCCGTGAATGAGTCCGGTAGTATATGGGGAAAGGTTTAAACTGTGCAATAAATTTTTTTCCGTGTATAAGGAACCCACAAACGAAATATCAGAACTATAGTAAGCCTTTTCATCAGGCGTAAGGGAAGCCATGATGCTATCCCAACGGTCTATATTGGTTGCTAGTGGCAGATAAAAGATACAGTCAGGATTTTCGGGATGAAAACGTAGGTATTGTGTATAATCAAATAGAAAAATTCGATTCTGTCGATTGCGTATTGATTCGGAAAAAAGTTCCAGCACTGGACAATCTACACTCCAGCATACATATGGAATACTTAATTTTTCACAGATATCTGAAATATAGGGAAAGAAATTAATACTGAATACAAAACGACACGGGTGTGTCAGGAGAGCTTCTGCAATCAGACGGACTCTTACATCCGGCGCAATGTTCTTTTGTGTAATCTCAGTGCTTTCTTCAATGACAGTCATGCCGAATTCTTCAAATACCTGAATGATGTCAGGTTCGCATATATTGCCATAGCGGTAAAATAATATTTCCATCATAGAACTACCTTTCGATTAAATAGATACTATTATTATAACAAAGATAATAGATTACGAAAATGGATTTTGTAAGATTCCTATAAATGGGATTGCTAAAAAAGAGATAAAAATTATAATTTTTTACAAAGAGAGTTTTCGTTGACGATGTAAACTGTAGTTTGATATAATTGATACAAGCATAGTAATTCTAAATACATCATTTATCAAATCTATTTTTCTTATGGTGTGTCCAGTTAGGGTACATTGTCTGTTTTAGAATCCTTGCTTTAGAAATCACATAAATAAAAGCAGGGAATACGAAACACACCTTTCGTTTGAGTGTGGATTTCCTGCATACAAATGAAAGGAGAACATATGAAAAATGTGGAAGAAAGACCTTTATATGTAACGTATAAGGACAGAGTTTTTAGAATGCTGTATAGTGACAGAAAAAAGTTGTTAGAACTTTATAATGCGTTGAATAGTACAGATTATACGGAGGAAAAAGATTTAATCATTAATACATTGGAGAATGCCATTTATATTAAAATGCGAAATGATATTTCCTTTGTGATTGGCTGTAATATTTGTCTCTATGAGCATCAGTCAAGCTATTGTCCCAATATGCCACTTCGAGGACTGCTTTATCTGACTGATATTTATAAGAAAATGTTAAACGACGTAGATTTGAGTGTAGGCAGAAGGATTAGGATTCCAACACCACACATTATTGTATTTTATAATGGGCTGGAACGAAACGAAGAAGAATTTATGCAGCACTTATCGGAATCCTTTGAAGATGATAGCTTGGGGTGTATGGAACTAACTGTGCGAACGATTAATATTAACTTTGGGAAGAATCAAGAATTGTTAGAAAAGTGCAGAAGTCTTTATGAGTATTCCTATTTTGTAGCTACTGTGCGTGAACATATGAAAAATATGCAAATGAAGGTAGCTGTTGAGATGGCAGTTGATGAGTGTATCAAAAAGGATATTTTAAAGGAATTTCTGCTAGAGCAAAAAGCGGAGGTAATTGCCATGTCGATTTATGAGTATAATGAAGAATATGTCAGAAAGACGTTTTACGAGGATGGCATGGAAGAAGGATATACGAGAGGCAGAGAAGAAGGTGCGGACTTGTTTGCAACATTATCAAGACAGTTACTCAAGGAAGGGCGTACCGAGGATTTAATGCGTGCGACTGTTGATAAGCAATTCCGAGATATGCTATATTACGAGTATGAGATTAGAACGGCGGAAAAAGTTTAGTGTGCAGTAACACGATCTTCAAACACAATTCAATTACAACTACAAGATATGGTTGGATTTTGTGTAAAAATAAAAATTTAAAAAAATTTGTTTTTTTTATAAAAAGGTATAAAGTATTGTAAAAATGCTCCGATATATATTACAAGTAAAGCAAATGAAAATTACTTACTCACAGCAATCACTTCTTACATAGAAAGCGCGCACTATATAGAGGTGAGAGCAAAACAATTCAACGATCGCATGGATGCGACGCTAAATTCAAGGAGGAAAATTATATGGTAGTACAACACAATCTTACAGCAATGAACTCTAACAGAATGTTAGGAATCACAACAAGTGCACAGGCTAAATCAACAGAAAGATTATCTTCAGGTTACAAAATTAACCGTGCAGCAGATGATGCAGCTGGATTATCAATTTCTGAAAAAATGAGACGTCAGGTTAGAGGTCTTACACAGGCTTCTTCAAACGCTCAGGATGGTATTTCTTGTGTTCAGACAGCAGAAGGTGCTTTAAACGAAGTTCACGATATGTTACAGCGTATGAACGAACTTGCAGTTAAAGGTGAAACAGGTACATTAACAACTGTTGACCGTAAGTACATCAAAGACGAAATTTCTCAGTTAATGAGCGAAATCGACCGTGTACAGAGCACAACAACATTCAACGAACAGAGCTTATTAGATGGTTCTTTCACAGCTAAAGGACTTCAGGTTGGTGCAGAAGCTGGACAGCACATTACAATTTCTATTTCTAGTATGTCAATGGCTGGTTTAGCTAAATCTACAGCTAAAACAAACACAGAATACAAATTAGCTGATGACAAAAACAACACAGTGAAAGCTGCTAAGAAAATGGATAGTACAATCGCTACAAACCTGATTAAAACATTCCAGGGAACAGGTGATGTATCAAGCACAGACTTCGCAAGCTTAAACGCATTTGTTAAGAGTGCATTACAGACAGTTTCTACACAGCGTTCCGCTCTTGGTGCTGTTCAGAACCGTTTAGAGCACACAATTAACAACCTTGATAACGTTGTTGAAAATACAACAGCAGCTGAAAGCCAGATTCGTGATACAGATATGGCTACAGAAATGGTTAAATACTCCAATAACAACATTCTGCAGCAGGCAGGTCAGGCTATGTTGGCTCAGGCTAACCAGGCTAACCAGGGAGTATTATCCTTACTCGGCTAATGAGTTAAATTGCTTAAAGCAACTACCAAAGGGATTGGCATATGCCAATCCCTTTTTTCATGAAAATTTATCAAAGGTTAAGTTTTCTAATCGTTTTATTGCCGGTGGATAGTTGGTGCAGCGTTTATAATGCATTACGGCAGCTTCTTTATCACCGAGTACTTCGTTAATATATCCCATTTTATAAAATGGAACATTTATCTTGTTATCTTCGATGAAAAACTGTTCTGCCTGCGAAGCGCGTAAAAATTCCAGCATAGCTTTTAAGGCATCATTTTTTTGCATATAGTATTCGCCGATGAGACAGAAGAAATCTGCCGTTACAGCAAAGGCATCATAAATTTGTAGTAACAGTTCAGCTTCATCCAAACGATTTGTTTCTAATAATTTGCTTCCATATGCAATGACAAGTGAGTGCATATAGGTAAGGCGTGGATCAAGATTGCTTAGAATAGCTTTTCTATAATATTGATATGCATTTTCATGGTCATCCAACATATTGTAGCACTGTCCTATCTGATACAGAAGATACGGGTTATCTTTATCGCGTGATAATTCCTCTTGTAATAAATCCATATTACGTTTTACTTTTGCAAGCATTTCTTCTTCTGTTAATAGGTAACCAGTATGGTTGACAATGAGAGGAACCTGATAGCGTTCATATTCTGTCTGGTCATTGCGGACAAGCTGTTCATGGATTGTCTGTTCATAATGATATTCTGCCTTTGGGAAAAGGCGTTCAATATATTCTGTTTCAACGCAATCCAGTCCATCAGCGTCAGTAAAATGGTTTTCACGCATAATACAACCAGCCTTATGTGGATGCATATGTATGAGTCTGAGGAGTTCCTCTACATCCAGTTCTTTGATGAATTCATCACAGTCAAGTATGAGAATATATTCACGATTGGCAAGCGCGATAGAGGCATTTCTTGCAGCAGAAAAATCATTGCACCATACAAAATCAGATATAATATCGGCATATTTTGCTGCAATTTCCTTCGTCTTGTCTGTGGAGCCGGTATCTAATACAATTATTTCCCAATCATAAGGACGAAGCTTTGATAGAAATTCTTCTATTTTGTCAGCTTCATTTTTGGCTATGATACATACGGAAATAGGTAACATGTTTGGGTTCTCCTTTTTGAGTGCTTCTAGCGCTGGCGGATAGTCTCCACATAGGGAGAAATAATGTGCAGCGGTTTCTTTTTCACCAATCATAAGGAGAATCTGCCCAATTTGGTAACATGGCAGATAGGTATTGGAGCCAGTCCGATTGGCAAAGTCGAAGGTTAATGCCTTTTCAAATTCGTCCAGTGCTTTCTCATACAGTCCATTTTTCATATAAATGAGTCCCATTAGATAGACAAAATCTGCAGAATTTGCAAGCGTTGGATAAAAATGTTCAAATTGCATAGCAGCCTCATGGTGTCCGATGTGCAACAGGCAGTGTCCATATGAGACAATGAGCGCTTGAACATAAGCAAGTTCCATATCGAGGTCATAGGTTAATGCTTTATCAAAGTGCTTACAGGCAGTTGCATAATCTTCAATCATTTCATAGCCTTTTCCCAACTGATAATAAACATAAGGATTATCAGGCTCTGCTTGAAGCTGTTTTTCTAATAAAGATACGTTTCGTAATGATTTTTCATATCGCGCAGCATCGCTCATGCAATAACCATCATGTCCAATTGTAGTATTCAGTAATAGGCATTCAAAATTTGCTGCTCCAATTGGGGTAAGCTGTTCGTGAATGATGCCTGTATAGTGAAAACGCTTTTTGGAGAAAAAGCGTTCCGTTCGGTCGATGGAATGACCTGGATTTTCTGGTGTTCCAGTAATATTTTCTCTTGTGATGGCACCGGCAGCATGTGATAGATGCTTCATAAAATAGGTTAATTCTTCTATGTCAATATGCTCAATCCATTCGTCGCAATCCATCATAAAAATCCATTCATTGGAAGCCTTAGAGAGAGAATAATTCCTTGCAGCACTGAAATCGTCAATCCATGTAAAATCATAAATGTGAGAAGTATACTTTGCTGCAATTTCTTTTGTGCGGTCTGTAGATCCAGTATCTACGACGACAATTTCAAAGCCATAAGGCGCAAGAGAAGCTAGAGTACGCTCGATTCTAGTTTCTTCATTTTTGGCAATCATGCAAACGGATACGGGTATCATGCTTTGTCCTCCTTTAGTGCTGCCAGTCGGTCTAACGCTGGTTGGAAGCTACCACACTTTTTATAAAGTGTAATGGCTACATCGATGTTGCCCATAACTTCATTAATACATCCCATGTTAAAGGTAGGGATAAATGTATTTGCACCTTCGACACTGGCTGTTTCAAAAGAAGTTGCCTTTAAAAATTCCTGCATTGCCTGCAGAGGTAATCCATTTCGAAGGTAGATTAAGCCCATCAGACAGACGAAGTCTGCAGTAAATGCAAATTCCGTATAAATATTTTCAAATAAGAGTGCTTCTTCATATCTGCCTAAATGCAGCAGTGCATATCCATACCCGTTGACCATTAACTGGACATATTCAAGTGCGGGGTCTAAGTCATATTCTAAGCCTTTGCCATAATAGTAACATGCTTTTTCGTCATCATGTAGGATGTTGTAAGATTGTCCTAATTGAAAATATAAATAGGGATCATCAGGAGAGTCTTTCAACATTTTCAGCAGTAGCTCGTTGTTACGTTCTGCCTTTGCCATAAGTTCTTCCTGTGTACCAGCATAACCACAATGATCTACAAGGCATGGCAAAGAGATATATTGGCATTCGGACCCATCCAGAGCACGAACCTGTTCATGGATAATAGCTTCATAATGAAAATATTTGCGGTTAAAAAAGCGTTCGGTTTCATCGGTATAAATGCTATCTTGTCCATTTAATTCGTAATGATTTTTGCGCTTTATTCTGCCGATATGTTTTGGGTATTCATGTATAAAATGCTGCAAAGCCTCCATATCCAGTGATTCGATGTATTCATCACAGTCGAGTATCAATACCCAGTCATTGGATGCTTGCTCTATTGAAAAGTTTCTTGCTGCAGAAAAATCATGAATCCAGACAAAATCTAGTATACGTACAGGAAATCGGGCTGCAATTTCTTTGGTAGCATCTGTTGAGCCAGTATCTGCAAGCACGATTTCGATAGGATATCCTTGGGTATGTTCTACAATATGGGCAAGAAAAGTTTCTATATGTTTTTCTTCATTTTTAGATATAACACAGATTGATATAGGTGTCATAGAAGCCTCCGTTAAAATGTATAGTTGCGATTCCGTTGTAAATATATTACCATAACTGTAAGTAAATAACTATGAAAAAATCCTTTGCCAGAGGAATTGTGGGAAGGGAGATGTCACTATCTGATATAAGATAGAAAGTGACAGAATGAGAGGAACCATGAATAAAACGATTTTAATCTACTGTTGGCAGTCCGTTTGTGAACCGATGGCAATTCGCTCTATGCGTGAATTGGGGTATCGGGTAGAAATATTTGATAAAGAGATAAAAGATTATCATGCAGATGCTGCTTTTGCAAAAGAATTTATAGAATGTCTGCATGCGGTGAAACCGGATGTGGTATTTAGTTATGATTTTTTTCCACTTGTATCTATGATATGTCAAATGAATCAGATTCCATATGCAGCATGGATTTATGATTGTCCCCAGTACACCTTATTGTCTAAAACGTTAACGAATGAATGTAACCACATTTTTTGCTTTGACGAAGCTTATGCGCTGCGTTTGGATGCGCTGGGAGCAAAGCATGTGTATCATTTTCCACTTGCAGCAGATTTGCAGATGTATGAGCGGGCAGTAGGTGCGAAGTTACATGACTTTGCTTGTGATATTTCTTTTGTCGGAGGTCTTTATAATGACAGCAGAAATCGCCTGTTAAATGCTAAATTGCCTGCACATGAAGCAGGATATGTCGAAGGGCTGATACGGGCACAGTTAAAAGTGTATGGCTATAATCTGTTGAAGGACGCGCTAAATGAAAACGTAGCAGCAAAGCTTGTGGAGCAATGTAGTCTTACGTTAGGAGATAGTTACCTAGAGGATGCCTTGCAGATGGCAGCAGATGCCATTGGAATGGAAGTGACATCTAGGGAAAGATTGCATGTGTTAGAGATGCTTAGCCAGTATTTTGATGTGAGTCTTTTTACAAATTCGGAACTTCCGGAGAATTTGAAGACACAGAAGAAACTTCATGTAAAAGGAACGGTGGATTATGTTAACCAAATGCCGCTCGTATTTCACCATAGCAAAATTAATCTGAATATGACATCTAAGACGATAGAAACCGGGATTCCACAGAGAGTGTTAGATATTCTTGCATGCGGGGGCTTTTGTATGACCAACTATCAGAAGGAGATTGCTGAGCTGTTTGTGGATGGAGCAGAGTTAGTTATGTATACCAGTTTGGAAGACATGAAACAGAAAGTGGAATATTATCTGACACATGAGGAAGAACGGCTACAGATTGCAAAAGCAGGTTATGAAAAAGTATGCGCATATTTTGGAATTCATATGCGCATGGAGGAACTGCTTGGATGTATTATGTAAACTGTTATTGTGAACGATAATTTTTACAATTTTGGAAAAGACTCGGGCGTTTACGTCCCTGTATTTATCATTGCATATAGCTTTTGGCAGAGTGCGACAGTTTTGTCTAACTCTGCTTTTAAATTGCGCTTATCCTCAATTAACTTCTCCATTGTGTCCTGTACTTCTGTTGAAGTGAGGGAGGAAGCTAAAAATTCTTCAAGGAATTCATGATAAAATGGAGTGAGTTTTGCATAATCCCACCATAATTGTTCCGTGTCATAATGAACATATTCACCTGACCACGGTTTGAAACCAGTGTAGTGGATAACATGAGTTTCGGTTAGAATGTCTTCTTGCGTGATACCGTGGTTGTATGCCAGACGTGCAAATAAATTATATTTGTATTCATCTACATATTTTACTTGATTCCAGTGCATATAATTTAGTAAATCCTGGTCGGGAGCTAGTATTTGGTAATTGAGAGATGCTGCAAGCTCCATGTAGGAACGAAAGTTATATTGTTTACGTAATGAAGCAATATTCCATAGCATAATGCCAGAATTAAAGTAAATAAATCCTTTGTTATATAGAGGCTCGAATAATTGGTTTCGAATATCGTTTAATTTTCCGTTCACACCCATGTCTTTGCACACACAAAATAGCTTTTCTTCGAAATCTTCATGATATAATTGAGAGAGCGATGATAAAATAATCATGTCAACATCAAGATAGAGAATACGGTCTATGTGTCTGGGTAATAAATCTGTTAGTTGAAGGCGAAAATACGCTTCTAAAGGCCAACTCTCTGTTGTTGGAAGTGCGTCAGAAAAGTCCGCACGGTTAATCGTAAGAAAATGAAGTTCATTATTGTATTCTTGTGCAAGAGAAGCAAGTGCCTTACGGTCACTCTCTGATAAATCCATGTGCATGGCATATACATGGATTGTTATATCAGGATGTTGTATAAAT
>JAFUQM010000032.1 GCA_017472325.1 Lachnospiraceae bacterium | reverse complement strand
TATGGGGGTTATTTTTTCTTCGGCAATGCCAATATGGCTATGCGCATCAATAAATCCAGGTAATATATGCATTCCTCTGGCATTAATGACTTTCATATGTTTATCAGGGGCAATAGATTTTGCAATTTTTACAATTTTTCCTTCTTTTATAAGGAGGTCTGCATAAATAGGATGTTGTTCGGACTCCATTGTATATAGAAGTCCATTTTGGATTAAGAGCATATTTTCTCTCCCTTTTCTTTTTTGTTAATATTATTTGCGTAAGTAAAAGGTACTATTCAAAATGGGAAAGTTCTGCCTTTAAATGATAGGATAATTTCTGGTAGCAAATTGGTGTTAAGCGGTTTATAATAAGAAAAAATATAAATGAAGAATTTATAATGGATACAAATTTGTATAAGCAGACAGTATAGGGAGGTACGCATATATGGAATCAATGAAGGATTTCGAAAGAGAATTAGAAGCATCTTTTCGTAAGATTCAGGTAGGAGACATTATAAAAGGAACCGTAATCGCAGTAAATGAAGAAGAGGCTGTTCTGGATTTGCGCTATTACACACAGGGAATCATCAAAGCAGAAGATATGAGTGCAGATCCGGGATTTGTGATGCAGGAAGAGATTCAGATGGAAGATATCATTGAAGCAACGGTTATTTCAATGGATGATGGTCAAGGTAATATTTTGCTTTCTAGAAAAGAAGCAAATGACATTTTGGCATGGGACATTCTTGAACAGTACATGGAGCAGGAAAAAAACGTCTCTGTAAAGATAAGTGAAGCAGTAAATGCAGGGGCAGTAGCTTATTTAGAGGGGATTCGAGGATTTATACCTGCTTCCCAATTAGAACTTACATATGTAGAAGATACATCAACTTACGTTGGGAAAACACTTACTGTAAGGGTTATGGAAGTGAACAAGGAAAAGGAAAAACTAATTTTATCTGCAAAGGCTGTATTAAAGGAAGCCTTAAAAGAAGAACATGATCATAAAGTGGCTATGATTGTGCCGGGAACCATCTTGGAAGGAATTGTGGAAAGTCTACAGACATATGGTGCATTTGTGGATTTGGGAGACGGACTGAATGGTCTTGTGCATATATCGCAAATTTGTCAGAAACGAATCCGTAAGCCTTCAGAAGTATTAGCAATAGGGGACATGGTGAAGGTGAAGATTTTAAATACCAACGATGGTAAAATTTCTTTAAGTATCAAAGCAGCGGAAGAAGAGTTGGAAGCAGAAGAGATGGAGAGTTTGGAAGTAGAAACCTATAGTACGGATGAGAGTGTAGGAACGAGTCTTGGGGATTTGCTTTCTAAGTTTCAATTATAAAGTATAAAGCAGGAGTAGTATAGAAATTATAATAAAAAGGAAGAACTGGAATGAAACAACGAAATGATAATAGCAAACAAAAACCTAAGAAAAAGGTGAAGTGGCAGTCCGCAATAGGTACAGTAGCTATGCTGCTTGCAGGAGCTGCATGTGGATACTTTATGGCTGACTGGATAGTAGAGGCAGCAGAGGGTGCAAGCGCACAGGATGCGGGAAAAAACCTATTCTCTATAGTGATTCTGTTTTTAGAAATGTACATAGCACTCTTTTTGCAACTGGTGATTCATGAAGGTGGACATCTTGTATTTGGATTACTTACGGGATACCGCTATTCTTCGTTTCGTGTAGGGAGTCTGATGCTGATAAAAGAAGAGGGTAAAATAAAATTCAAAAAATTCTCATTGGCAGGGACAGGCGGACAGTGTCTGATGGTGCCACCTGAGATGAAGGATGGTAAAATACCATTTGTATTATATAATCTTGGTGGTTCTGTTTTTAATCTATTGTTTAGTGCGCTCTTCCTATTTATTTATTTTATAATTCCGGATGTGCAGTATGTATCTATCTTTTTTGTGATGGCAGCAATTATGGGTATTGCTGCAGCACTGATGAATGGGATTCCACTGCAAATGGGAACAGTGAATAATGATGGATACAATGCCTTGTCTTTGGGCAAGGATGAAGAAGCCTTATTTTCCTTCTGGATTCAGATGAAGGCGAATGAACAAATAGCACGCGGTGTGCGTGTGAAGGATATGCCAGAAGAATGGTTTGAGGTACCGTCTGCAAAAGGGATGAAGAACAGCATGATAGCAGTTAGAGGTGTGTTTGCATGTAATCGTTTGATGGATGCTCATGAATTTGATAAGGCAGATGCTTTGATGAAAGAAATACTGGCAATGGATACGGCTATTGTTGATTTGCATAAGGGATTGCTTGTGTGTGACAGGATGTACTGTGCGTTGTTAGGTTCGCCTAAAGAGGATGAAATGGACACCTTATATGATGCAACACAGAAGAAATTTATGAAATCTATGAAAAATTATCCCAGTGTACTTCGCACAGAATATGTATATGCTCTGCTTTATGAAAAAGATAATGAAAAGGCAGAAAAAATAAAACAACGATTTGAGAAATGTGCCAAAACATATCCTTATACAAGTGACATTGAAAGTGAACGTGAACTCATTCAGATAGCGGAAGAACATACGCAACAGTGAAGTATAAATTTAAGTTTGAGTTAAAGTAGGGGATTTATATGAAGAGAAAGAAAATTACAAAGATGCTGGCACTTACAATGACTGTAGCAATACTTTTGAGTGGTTGTGCTTCTGATGATGTGGCATCCGAAGTAACAGAAAACTTTGAAGATAGTGTAATGACAGAGAGTAGCTTGGCACAAGAAGAAACTGTGATTCCGGCAGAGGATGTATGGGAGAGCATGGATATAGAATTTAGCTCTGGAGATTTGGAAGTAGGCTATGATGAAACAGAAAATACGACGATAGAATTTTTGGACGAAAGCGAGATTGTAGTATCTGGTGGTGGTGTGGAACTGGCAGATAATGTTGTGGCAATCACTGCTGGTGGTACTTATATTTTGTCTGGAAGCATCGCAGAAGGACAGGTTGTTGTTGATGTAGCGCAGGATGAAAATGTACAACTTGTATTGAACGGGGTTAAGATGCACTGTGAGAAGCACGCGGCACTTTATATAGAACAGGCAAAGAAGGTGTTTCTTACATTAGCAGCAGGAAGTGAAAACACCTTATCTGGTGGTGAGATCTATGAACTTGCAAGCAAAGACAGTGATGTTGATGGAGTGATTTTTAGCAGGGAAGATATGACAATTAATGGAAGTGGAACACTTTGTATTAGTACGGCATATCAGCATGGAATTGTGTCAGAAAAGATATTGTCGGTAACTGGTGGAGATTTGGAAATTACTTCAGCTGGTCATGCGTTAGATGGTAAAAACTGTGTAAAAATTAAGTCTGGAACATTTACTTTAACTGCTGGAGAGGATGGAATTCATTCGGGCAATGAGGATAGCAATAAAGGATATGTATATATAGAAGATGGTATTTTTACAATCAATGCGGTAGATGATGGTATTCATGCAGATGGACATCTGCTCGTAGATGGTGGAGAGATACTGATTGCCCAGAGTAATGAAGGGATGGAAGGACGTACAGTCACAATTAGGGACGGCAAAATTGCTCTAAAATCAGAAGATGATGGAATCAATGCAACAGCTTCCAAAGAAGAGACAACAGAAGCTTTGCAAGGTGCTGGGGAAGAAGCTGCAAATGAAACAAAAGAGGAACCGGTTGTGTTTATCCGCTTTATGGGTGGAGAAGTTGTGGTGGATGCCAATGGTGATGGTATTGATTCCAATGGAAATCTGTATATGGAAGAAGGAAATGTTTGTGTATATGGACCGCTCAGTGATGGAGATGCTGCAATTGATTATGAAACGGCTGCAGTTGTAACTGGCGGCGTGATGCTTGCATCTGGCAGCAGTGGTATGTCAGTAGGCTTTGGAAGGCAGTCAACACAATGTTCGTTTATGTATGCATTTGAGAGTACCAAATTGGCATCAGAAACAGTAACGGTAAGTGATAGTTCCGGCAACACAATTATAGCATGGACACCAGACAAGGATTATAGCTGTATTGTTGTGACAACCCCACTTCTTGTAAAAGGGTATACATATACGGTTCATGCCGGAGAAGAACAGGGTGAAATCGAACTGACAGATATTGTGGCATCTAATCGTGGACATCAAGAAATGGGAGGTGGGCCAGGTGGTATGCCAGGCAATCCACCAGAAAGTCTGCCAGAGGATATGCGGTTTCGAGAAGGTATGAAACCACCAGAAGGCATGGAACGCCCAGCTAGGATGCCCCGTCCAGAGGAGCAAACAGCAAAGTAAGCGGGGCATTTAATAATTGACTTCATATTTATTTAATACTATAATTAGAATGAATTTTTTTATTTTAATTATAGTATTTTTTTGTCGAATAAGACAGCTCGCGAAGCGTGCTGACGTTTCGTCTGAAAACATCGCCCTAATGTGTTGGCGTTTTGTAGAATGGAGAAGAAGCATATGAAAAAATTAGAAGAATACGTTAGAAGCATACCAGATTTTCCGGAAGAAGGTATTATTTTCAGAGATGTCACAAGTGTGTTACAAGATGCGGACGGCTTACAGCTTGCAATTGATACAATGCAGGATTTAATTAAAGATTTAGAGTTTGATGTTGTTGCAGGTCCAGAATCCAGAGGTTTTATCTTTGGTACACCACTTGCATATATTAATAAAAAGCCTTTTGTACTTATTCGTAAAAAGGGAAAATTACCATGCGAGACAATCTCCATTGACTATGAATTAGAATATGGAACGGCAACGATTGAGATGCATAAGGATTCTATTGTACCAGGACAGAAGGTACTGATTGTAGATGATTTGATTGCAACAGGCGGTACAACAGAAGCTATGATTAAGCTGGTTGAGAAACTTGGTGGAGAAGTTGTTGGTGTTGTTGTATTAATGGAGTTGGCTGGCTTAAAGGGTAGAGAGAAAATTGCAGATTACCGTTTGGATTCTGCAATCTGTTATGAAGGAAAATAGTAAAATTTTGAAATAAATTCAGATTAGCGGTGATACTATGACAGAAGAAAAAGACAAACGAGGCAGTGTGGAACTAGTATTAGATGATGGCAGAATTGAACAGAGCAAGGAGTTTGTAACTCCTGAGGAACTCTATCAGGATCTTATTTTCCGTGTCAGAAAATACCATCCTTCGGATGATATTTCTTTAATACAGAGGGCGTATGACTTGGCATATAATGCACATAAGGAGCAGGTTAGAAAATCTGGAGAGCCGTATATTGTGCATCCTCTTTGTGTTGCAATTGTATTGGCTGATTTGGAACTCGATAAGGAAACAATTGTGGCAGGTTTGCTGCATGATGTTGTAGAAGATACCATTTTAACCGAGGAAGAAATAGAGGAACAGTTTGGAGCAGATGTCGCATTGCTAGTAGATGGTGTGACCAAATTACAGAAATTACAGTTTAGTGATGAAAAAGCTGCAGATAGAGAATTCAATGAAAGAGCGGAGATGCAGGCAGAAAACCTTCGAAAGATGTTTCTTGCTATGGCAAAGGATATCCGTGTTATTATGATTAAACTTGCGGACCGTTTGCACAATATGAGAACGTTAAAGCATATGCCGCCAGAAAAACAGCAGCGAATTGCAAAAGAAACGCTCGATATTTATGCGCCGATTGCGGATAGACTTGGTATTTCTAAAATTAAGGTTGAATTAGATGATTTGTCGTTAAAATATTTACAGCCAGATGTCTATTATGACCTTGTAGATAAAATTGCGACAAGAAAAGTAGAACGTGAAAACTACGTTAAAAAAATTGTCGATGAAGTAAGCGAACATATACAGAATGCTAGTATTAAAGCTAAAATTGATGGACGTGTAAAGCACTTTTTCAGTATTTATAGAAAGATGGTAAATCAAGGAAAGACCATTGACCAGATTTACGATTTATTTGCCGTTCGTATTATTGTAGATAGCGTAAAAGATTGTTATGCAGCACTTGGTGTTATTCATGAGATGTATAAACCGATTCCCGGACGTTTCAAGGATTATATTGCTATGCCAAAAGGGAATATGTATCAGTCACTGCATACAACGCTGATTGGTTCTAGTGGGCAGCCATTTGAGATTCAGATTCGTACATTTGAAATGCACAGAACTGCAGAGTATGGTATTGCGGCACACTGGAAATATAAAGAAGCATCTGATGGCAAGAAGGTAGAAGGTCAGGAAGAAGAAAAACTGGCATGGCTGCGTCAGATTTTGGAATGGCAGAAGGATATGTCCGATAACAAAGAATTTATGAATCTCTTAAAGAGTGATTTGGATTTGTTTTCGGATAATGTATATTGTTTTACGCCGACTGGTGATGTAAAAACATTGCCAACGGGTTCTATTCCAATTGATTTTGCATACAGCATTCATAGTGCGGTCGGTAATAAGATGATTGGCGCCCGCGTGAATGGCAAACTTGTAACAATTGATTACGAGATAAAAAATGGTGACCGGATTGAGATTATTACATCACAGAATTCCAAAGGTCCGAGTCGTGATTGGTTAAATCTTGTTAAGAGCACGCAGGCAAAGAGCAAGATTAACCAGTGGTTTAAAAACGAATTAAAAGAAGATAATATAGTCAAAGGTAAGGAAATGTTAGCTGCTTACTGCAAAACGAAAGCAATTGACATTAGCAAGCTGACAAAACCAGAATATACGGATGCCATTAAGAAAAAATATGGGTTTCAGGAATGGGAAGCTGTACTTGCAGCCATTGGTCATGGTGGCTTAAAAGAAGGTCAGATTATCAACAAGATGCAGGAAATGTATGATAAAGACCACAAAAAGACGGTGTCCAATGAAGAAGTACTTAATGCAATCAATGCGAATGCGACAATGAAGGCGCGTTCTTTTAAGTCTAAAGGTGGCATTACGGTAAAAGGAATTCATGATGTAGCAGTGCGTTTTTCAAAATGCTGCAGTCCTGTTCCTGGGGATGAAATTGTTGGATTTGTCACAAGAGGACGTGGAGTTACGATTCATAGAACGGATTGCGTGAATGTACTGCATATGCCAGAACTTGATAGAGTGCGTCTGATTGATGCAGAGTGGGATAGTCACGAGGAAGTTTATAGTGGTGAGAAATATTTTGCGGAGATTCAGATTTATGCCAATAACAGAAATGGTTTGCTGGCAGATATTTCCAAGACATTGACAGAGAAAAACATAGATATTCTTTCCATGAATACAAGAACGAATAAGCAGGGACTTGCAACTATGTCCACTAGCTTTGAAATTGGCAGCAGGGAAGAATTGACTAAGATTATTGATAAGCTAAAAGCAATCGAAAGTGTAATCGATGTAGAAAGGACAACGGGTTAACTATGGCAGAACTAAAAATAGGTCGTATGGTGTTAAGTATTTGTGCGACAAATTGCTATTTTGTATATCGGGAAAATACGTCAGAGGTGATAGTGATAGACCCTGCGGATAAAGGTGATTATATATACGAAAAACTGTCCGAAAAGGGATTCGTGGTAAAAGGAATTTTGTTAACGCATGCGCATTTTGACCATATATGGGGAAGCAATGAATTAAGGGAATTGTCTGAGGCTCCTATTTATGCATATGAGGCAGAGAAGGAATTATGTGAGGATGTCAGAAACAATGTGTCTGCAAGTGTGAGAAGACCATATACGGTGATTCCGGATTACTATGTGAAGGATAATGAAGAGATTACCATTGCAGATATGACTTGCAAGGTGCTGGCAACACCGGGACATACGATAGGAAGCTGCTGCTATTATTTTGAAGAAGAGGGGATATTGTTAAGTGGAGATACACTGTTTCAGGAATCAGTAGGAAGAACTGATTTACCGACAGGCAGTATGGGGGCGTTAACTCGTTCCATCAAAACGAAGCTCTATCCACTTCCAGATGATACAAAAGTATTTCCAGGACATGGAGATCAGACAACAATTGGATATGAGAAAAAATACAATCCATTCTGCCAGTAGAATGGATTGTATGTTATGCTAGAAGAAAGTTTGAGGCAATAGAAGCCGGATGATAAAGGTAGATACAAACAAAGCACAATTTGAATATGACATTCATTCTCTTGTAAAAGCATTTTACCCAGAGCAGACAGTAAAAGTAATCACACCGGATACCGTGATTCGTAGAAACACTTCTGTGACAGGTGACGTGGAAGGAGAAACAGAAGAAAAAATACAGCTTTCCTTTCAGGAAGATGCGGTTAGTCTTGTACTGGGGGATAAAGAATTTACATGGGATGGACAGACAGAAGGGAAATATAAAGATGCTTTTAAGGCGTTTTTATATACATCTCTATGTGAGCACACAGGTAAGAAATTGCCGTGGGGTAATTTAACAGGCATCCGTCCAACAAAGATTGCGATGGGGATGTTAGAAGAGGGCAAAGAAGAATCCGAAATCCGCACATTTTTACAAAATACACATTTTGTGAGTGATGAAAAAGTGGATTTGAGTATAGAGATAGCAAAGAGAGAAAAACAATTACTTTCTCAAATTCATTATGCCGATGGATACAGTTTGTATATCGGCATTCCGTTTTGTCCGACAACCTGTCTGTATTGTTCTTTTACATCCTATCCTATTTGCGCGTGGGAATCTCGCGTAGGAGATTATTTGACAGCGCTCGAAAAGGAAATTGATTATGTAAAAGAAGCATATGCGGATAAAATATTAGACAGTATTTATATTGGAGGAGGTACGCCAACAACACTGACAGCAGAGCAGTTAGACAGGCTACTCTCCAAAGTCAGAGAGAGTTTTGATTTTACCGAAGTAAAAGAATTTACGGTGGAAGCGGGACGTGCTGATAGTATTACAAGAGACAAACTGCGTGTTATGAAGAAGCATGGCATTACAAGAATTTCTGTCAATCCGCAGACGATGAAGGAAGAGACATTAAAGCTTATCGGCAGACGTCATACAGTAGAGCAGGTAAAAGAAGCCTTTGTGATGGCGAGAGAAGAAGGGTTTACAAACATCAATATGGATTTGATTTTGGGACTTCCAGAAGAAACAAAAGCAGATGTTAACCATACATTAGAGGAAGTTAAAAAGCTTCATCCAGACAGCATTACAGTACATTCACTTGCAATCAAACGTGCTTCTAAGATGAGCCAGTGGATTATCGAAAATGGTATCAGCACATTGCATAACACGGATGAGACAATGAAGCTTGCGGCAAAGGCAGCAGCAGATATGGACATGCTTCCCTATTATCTGTACAGACAGAAAAATATGTCTGGTAATTTTGAGAATGTGGGATATGCAAAAGAGGGTAACTTTGGGATTTATAATATTCTGATTATGGAAGAAGTGCAGACGATTGTAGCACTTGGGGCAGGAAGCATTACCAAGAGAGTGTTCCCGGATGGAAGAATTGAACGGTGTGACAATGTCAAAGATGTAGCTCTCTACATTGAGAAAATCGATGAGATGATAGAGCGT